>NZ_VOYM01000002.1:0-120583 GCF_013420285.1 Acinetobacter sp. YH01019 | reverse complement strand
TCTTGACTCAAGCATTAATGCAGTACGATCTTCAAAGTTAAGATGATGGTATGACAATTTTATATACTCCATAAACCCTTTAAATTAATTAGGTGGTTTATGTCGCACTTCAAGTTTTACTCTGCCCTAGCACCTGAAATAGAATAGATACTCGCAACTTCTAAATTTTCTTGCGTATTGAGTGGAGGTAAGATGCTGGCCAAACGTGAAGCCAAAAGCGTTTTGCCTGTGCCTGGTGGGCCACGAAACAGGATAGAGTGACCACCCGCTGCCGCTATTTCTAATGCACGTCTTGGACGCAGTTGTCCTTTTACATCACTTAAATCTAAACCAGAGTGATACTGTGGATGCATATTCGATGTTTGATGTGCTGATAAAGGTAAAGCTTGGTTTAAATGATCACAAACTTGTTTTAAATGCTGTGCGGGAAAGACTTGGAAATCTGGTAGTTGAGCGGCTTCATCTGCATTTTGAGCAGGAAGTACAAGGTGATGTGCTGCATGTTGGCAGGCAATGGCGATGCTTAAAATGCCATGAATTGGGCGTAAAAAACCATCAAGTGCCAGCTCACCTATAAATTCGAAGCCGTCCGCAGCATTTTCAGGGAGTTGTCCTGAGGCAATCAAAATTCCCAAGGCGATGGGCAAATCTAAGCGAGAGCCATCTTTGGGTAAGTCCGCAGGAGCTAAGTTGATTGTGAGGCGTTTGGTTGGAAATTGAAAGCCACTGTTGATAATAGCAGAGCGTACTCGGTCTTTACTTTCACGTACAGCTGCTTCGGGTAAACCCACAATAGTCAGTGAAGGGAGTCCTTGACTGACGTGAACTTCAACTTCAATTTGGGGTGCATTTAATCCGAGCAGACCCCGAGTATAGATTTTTGCAAAAGACATCTTATTGTTCCGTTATGGTGCATTATTTTTAATCGTTATGCGTCTTTTGTTGCACTAAAAAGGTGCTTATTTTTTGTTCTGAATTGTTAGTTCGAGTGCTTCGACGTGTTTGAGTAATTCATTTAAACGTAAATTGGCATTATTCAGTGCAGTGCGTTGACGGTCAATTTCATCTTTAGAAACCAAATCCATTTTGCTGACAGCTTCGTTTAATAAGGCTCGCAGATTGTTTTCTAAATCTTTTTTGGGTTGATCGACTTGTTCTAATATCGCTTGTAATAAGGTTTCAATCATAATGTTTGACCATACAGGTGAATCGGTGCCAGCAGTTTAGCATTGCCGCCATAGACTCCCTAGTCCTTTGATTAAAATATGGGTTTAATCGATAAGTAATATCGTAAATCTTCTAGTAAAAACGTCTATTTTTATGACCATACGCAAGAATATCCGTATAAAATAGGTTATAAAGAAATCTCATGCTGGGCTGACTATTTTCCCCCGACTGTAGTCATATTGGCATGAAAATTGAACATAAAACCTTACAGGTGAAATAAGCCGAAGGAAAACAAAACATGAAGCTCGTAACTGCAATTGTAAAACCTTTTAAATTAGATGACGTGCGTGAAGCACTCTCTGAAAATGGTGTTCAAGGGATCACTGTCACTGAAGTTAAAGGCTTCGGTCGCCAGAAAGGTCACACTGAACTTTATCGTGGTGCTGAATATGTGGTTGATTTCTTACCAAAAGTAAAAATCGAAATCGCAATCAGTGATGAAATGGTCGATACCGTAATTGAATCAATTACTCGTGTTGCAAGCACAGGAAAAATTGGCGACGGTAAAATTTTTGTAAGCAATCTGGAACAAGTCATCCGTATCCGTACTGGTGAAACAGGTGCAGATGCCGTTTAAAAAATTGGCATGAAGTTTGCTAAGTAGCTAATAACTCAGAAAATCAGGTCGGGGGATACGAATGAAAAAGATGCTAATTGCACTCGGCTTGTCCAGTGCACTTTTAGGTGGTTCTGTTGCGTGGGCTGAAGAAAGCGCAACAGCACCTACAGAAGAAGTCACAGTAGTTGATACTGTAAATACAACAGAAGCTGCAGTTCCAGTTGAAGCAGCGCCAGCACCTGCAGAAGAAGAGCCTAAGCTCGATACAGGTGATACAGCATGGATTTTAGTGTCCACTGCACTTGTTTTACTCATGACAATTCCCGGTTTAGCATTATTTTACGGCGGTATGGTCCGTAAGAAAAATGTACTCAGCACCATGGCACACAGTTTCGTTGCGGCAGGTGTCGTGAGCTTAACGTGGGTGATTGTGGGTTATACCTTAGCATTTGGTGAAGGTAATGCCTTTATCGGTAGCTTAGACAAATTTATGTTGTCGGGTATCACCACAGAAGCCTTGTCCGGTACGATTCCAGAGATTCTTTTTGTTATTTTCCAAATGACATTTGCCATCATTACCGTTGCCATTATTAGCGGTTCGATTGCAGAACGTATGAAATTCGGTGCTTTCGTTGCGTTCATCGCAATTTGGAGTGTCGTGGTTTATGCACCAATTACCCACTGGGTATGGGGCGGTGGTTGGTTAGGTAACGACGGTGCGCTTGATTTTGCGGGTGGTACGGTTGTTCACATCAACTCAGGTGTTGCGGGTCTCGTTGCAGCGTACATGCTTGGTAAACGTATGGGGCTTGGCCGTGAATCTATGGCACCACATAATCTAACGCTAACTGTCATCGGTGCAAGCCTTGTATGGGTAGGTTGGTTCGGTTTCAACGGTGGTTCTGCACTAGGTGCAAATGGTTCCGCTGGTTATGCATTGGTGGTAACACAAGTTGCAGCAGCAGCAGCAGCAGTGGCATGGTTAATTACTGAAAAAGTGGTTCGTGGTAAAGCGTCTGTCTTGGGCGGTGCTTCTGGTGCAGTAGCAGGTCTTGTGGTGATTACACCTGCGGCAGGTTTCGTAACAGTTGGCGGCGCTTTAGCGATGGGTCTGATTGGTGGTGTGGTTTGCTTCTGGGGTATTACTGCGCTGAAACGTGCCTTGAAAGCGGATGACTCTTTGGATGCGTTTGGTCTACATGGTGTCGGTGGTATCGTGGGTGCGATCCTTACAGCATTCTTTGCCAGCGAATTCATCATGGGTGACAATGCACCGAGTAACTTAATGCATCAATTATGGGTTCAAGTCGAAGGTGTACTAGCGACTATTGCTTACTCAGCAGTGATGACATTCATTATCTTGAAAGTGATTGATCTGGTGATTGGCATCCGTGTTGAAGCTGATGACGAACGTATGGGTCTTGACTTAAGCCAACATGGCGAACGTGTAGAATAATAAGCAATAATCAATATATTGTGTAAAACAGCCCGAAAGGGCTGTTTTTTTTCCATATCTAGCGTAAAGCTCTACAAAATTAAAAATTTTTGCTACACTCTAAATCCATTCGAATTTGTTCAATTTAACCGCTATGCATTGTCCATTTTGCAACGCTGAAGACAGTAAAGTGATTGATTCTCGCCTTGCTGCTGAAGGCTGTCAGATTCGCCGCCGCCGTGAATGTATTAGTTGCGGTGAACGTTTTACCACTTTTGAAAGTTATGAAGTGGTCATGCCTCGTGTGATTAAGTCGGATTCAAAAAGTGAACCGTTTGATGAGGCAAAACTTCGTCGTTCCTTGATGCATGCTTTGCAAAAGCGTCCAGTGACACAAGAACAAATCGAAACGGTACTCAGCGATATTCAATTACAGATTCGTCGTTTGGGTGAACGCGATGTAAAGTCTCGTACCATTGGTGAAATTGTCATGCAATCTTTGTTTGCTTTAGATCATGTCGCTTATGTACGTTTTGCTTCGGTTTATCAAGATTTCCAAGATGTTGAAGCATTTCGTCGTCAAATCGAACAGATGCAACAGCGTGAACACTAAGCTGTCTAATCCTTGTATGAATAAAGAGTGAAGTCATGTCTGAGTCAAATCTAGTGCGAGAGCAGCATGAATTTTGGATGCGACGTGCGATTCAGCTTGCATATCAAGGTCAGTATTCAACCCGCCCGAATCCCAATGTAGGCTGTGTCATTGTCAAAGATGGACAGCATGTGGGAGAAGGGTTTCATCCCAAAGCTGGTCAACCACATGCTGAAGTCTTTGCAATGCGTGATGCAGGCGAAGCTGCACGTGGTGCAACAGCGTATGTGACTTTAGAGCCGTGTGCCCATTATGGCCGGACACCGCCTTGTGCCAAAGGCTTGGTGGAAGCTGGGGTAGCGCAAGTGGTGGTTGCCTGTCCAGATCCGAATCCATTGGTGGCAGGCAAAGGTGTACAAATTCTGCGTGATGCAGGAATTGAAGTCATCACAGGGGTTTGCGAAGCAGAAGCACATCAATTAAATTTGGGCTTCCTCAAGGCAATGGCTACAAGTATGCCTCATGTGCGTCTTAAAGTTGCTTCAAGTTTGGATGGCCGTACTGCAATGGCATCCGGTGAGTCGAAATGGATTACCGGTGAATTGGCGCGTCAAGACGTTCAGCATTGGCGTGCAATTTCAGGTACTGTCATCACCGGTATTGAAACGGTTTTGGCTGATGATTGCCAACTCAATGTGCGCCAGCTAGATGGTATAGATGATTTAAGCACAATTGTTCAGCCGAAAAGAATCGTTCTCGACCGTCAAGGTCGTTTGCCACTCACAGCAAAAATGTTGGAACAGCCTGAAAGTGTTATGGTCATGGGGCCATTTCGTCAGGAACTTGCCGATTTAGGCGTGGTACAATTTGAAATACAACCATTAGTAGAACTGTTAAAAATATTAGTTCAGCAGCATCAAATTTATGATGTGATGGTGGAAGCAGGTGCGACTTTATCCACCGCTTTCTTACAAGAACAATTGGTCGATGAAATGATCAGTTATGTTGCACCGACGCTTTTGGGTCGGTCAGCTCGTGCAATGTTTACTGCGGATTTTAACCGCATGGCAGAGCAGCTTCGATTTAAGTTGAAAGACGTTACTCAATTGGGTGACGACATTCGCTTAAGGTTAATCCCTTCTCAAGAGACGCTATGAATCCAGAGTCTACGGTTTATCACAAACGTCGTCATGCGGCTCGTACCACCGACGAATATCTTTTCCATCAATTGGTTCCTTATTTGGGAAACAAGCGTCGTCTGTTACACCTGATTTTAGAAGCACTTGAGCAAACGGGAACTTTAAAACGTGAAGATGGTCGTGCCCCTATTTTCGCCGACTTTTTTGCTGGTTCCGGTGTTGTTTCACGTTTAGCCCGCCAAAATGGTTATCGTGTGATTGCCAATGACTGGGAACCGTATAGCCATGCTTTAAACAGTGCGATTCTCTCATGTACTGAAGCACCTGCGTTTAAAGAATTGGGTGGCTATCAAAAAGCCATTGATTATTTGAACCGTTTACCCGAAGTCAAAGGTTGGGTGACGCATAATTTGTGTCCACGTAATGACGAGATTTATGATCCGGCACGTGACCGTTTGTTCTTCAAACGTCGTAATGGCATGCGTATTGATGCCATTCGTCAGCAAATTGCCACATGGCAGGCGCAAGGTGCTATTGATGATGTAGAAATGAGTGCTTTGTTGGCTCCATTGCTATATTCAGCCAGTTTTGTCAGTAACACTAGTGGTGTATTTAAAAGCTTTCACCATGGCTGGGGGGGGAAGACCCAAGCCGCGTTGGATCGGATTGGCTCATTATTGTGGTTAACGCCGAGTCGCTTTTGTGAAATTGGCGATCCAAAACGCCCAGCAGCAGAAATGTGGTGTGTCGATGCACAGCACTTAGCGAATCAAATGAGTGGCTTTGAAGTCGATGTGGCCTATCTTGATCCACCGTATAACCAACATGCGTACAGCAGTAATTATCATGTTTTAAATGCTTTAACCTTATGGGATCAGGTCGATCTTCCAACCCCTGATACCAAAGGCTTTAAGAGCGGGATTGACCGTGCATGGCGTAAAGAACGTCCTAGCCCTTATAATTCTTCAAAGCATGCCAAAGAAGCGTATGAAAAATTATTAGAAACCATTAACGCACGTTATATTCTGACCAGCTATTCAACCGATGGTAATATCAGCGCGACTGATTTGTTACAAGCCAACCTTAAACGTGGTCGTGTGAGTTTATTGACGCAAGATGTGCCGCGTTATCGCGTGAGTAAACAACGTCAGTCTGAGCGTGCACGCGTACTCGAATTTATTGTGATTACTGATACGCACGCAAAATCAGGCCCACCTATTCGTCAGTTGTTGAGTCAACTTCACCATTTTGCAGAATTAGGTGGTGTAGATACCTCAGGCGTGAGTACGCAGCTTGATTTGTGGTAAAAAAACACCGCCCATTTTAATCAGGGATTGAATATGTTTACAGGCATTATCGAAAGTTTAGGCAAGGTTGAAAGCATTCAAAATGTAGGCGGTGATGTTCGCCTGCGAATTCAAACAGATCTTGATATGTCTGATGTACATTTGGGTGATTCAATTGCCACCAATGGTATCTGTCTAACGGTCATTGATTTTGGTAGTAACTGGTATGCTGCAGATGTATCTCGTGAAAGCTTAAATCGAACCACGCTTGAACATTGGAAAGCAGGGCAGTCGGTCAATGTGGAAAAAGCCATGTTACCGACCACGCGTTTCGGCGGTCACATTGTCAGTGGTCATGTCGATGCAGTTGGTGAAATTACTATTGTTCGTTCAGATGCACGCTCGATTTATTTTGAAGTCACAGCACCGGCAGAAATTGCACGTTATCTTGCAGAAAAAGGTTCAGTGACTGTGGATGGCATTAGCCTGACCATCAATCACTTACGTGGCAATGTGTTGAGCTTGAATTTGATTCCACATACGGCACACCGAACCAATATTGCTACGTGGAAAGCTGGAACTAAAGTGAACTTAGAAGTGGATGTTTTAGCTCGTTATATTGAACGTTTATTGATGGGTGACAAAGCAGCTGAAACCACACAACAGTCAAAAATTAGTATGGATTTCTTGGCCCAAAATGGTTTCTTAAAATAAGATGAAAGAAACGAAAACCAAACAGTCTGATTGAAAAATTAGACTGTTTTTTTATTTTTGGTGATAATGTGTCGCGGTATTTAAAATACGATGAATAATCAGACAGGTGACAATGATTGATTTTTTGCTGAATCTAGAGCAGTGGTTGCCATTGTTGCTGGAAAATTATGGTGTGTGGATCTATGCCATTTTATTCCTAGTGATATTCGCTGAAACAGGTTCAGTGTTCATGTTTTTTCTGCCGGGAGATAGTCTACTTCTTGCGATTGGTGCATTGTGTTCAACCACCGATGTCATTCATTTGCACACCATGGGCATTATGCTATTTGTTGCATCGGTACTCGGTTATAGCGTGAATTACTATACGGGTAGCGTGTTGGGCATTAAATATTTTAATAAGCATACGCGCTACTTTAAGCCTGAATATATGGTGAAAACCAATAAATATTTTATGAAGCATGGCGGAAAGACCATTTTAGTGGCGCGCTTTGTTCCTTTTGTTCGTTCATTTGCACCGTTTGCAGCAGGTTCAGCGCATATGAACTTAGCAAGTTTTATGTTTTATAACGTATTGGGCGGTTTTATCTGGATTGGATTACTCTTAGGAATTGGATTTTTCTTAGGTCATACTGTGTCTGCAGTTGCTGATTTGGTCTAAATTAAAGTTAATAAATAAAAAAAGCCCAAGTAGGGCTTTTTTTATTGCGTAGTTATTAGTGTTTGGTCACAGTCACGATATCAAGTGGATGGGTGAGTGCTGTTTGAACTGGTAGATTGATAGAAAATTGACCTTTTTCAGATTCACGACTTAAGTACACGGAAATACTGTGAAAATCTGAATGACTCAGCCATAAATCTTTAGCACTAATCTTCCAAGTTTCGCCTACAGCTAAAGCGGATATCTTCTGATTAATCTGTTGGATAATGTCCATGTTTCAGTCCCGTCTGGATGCATGATTATTTTGTTCCCCAAAGTCGATGCCCGCTTCAGGGATATGAACATCATGTTGCAGAAAGATGTCAATTTGATGACAGCTTAGTCAAGGACTGAAAATATGGAGTTCACTTATTCAGTGCTTTGTGTAGAAAAACTTGAATTTTCTAAGATATATTCAATTTCTTCTTGGGCAGCGACTTTTAATTTTTCACGGAAGTCGCGCACGGCTTGTTCAATCTGCGTTTCAGCTTCGAGTTCTAAACGCACCCGTACACTTTCGAGTTCAGACAGGATTTGTCCTTCGCTCACAGAAAGGTGTTGTGATAAACCGGCTAAACCTGTTTCAGGGTTTTTGTGGTAGCGCGAAGCATAGTGCTGTACGTCACGATCTAAATTGACTTGCATCATGGCCAAGGCTTGGGTTTGTGCAGCGAAACGAACTTCTTCATCACGTTTCAGTTGTTCTGCATAAGCCTGTTCAGCCGCACGTTTTTCTTCCAATGCTTTTTCTAAGGCCAATTGTTTACGAATGCGAGCATCTTCAATCAATTGTGCTTTCAGGTCTGCATAAGCAGTTTCAATTTTTTCAAATGAAACTTTCTGCTGCTGTTGATCGTGCGTCAACCACTGTTGAATATCTGTGCTGGGATTCAACACATCGCAAATGCGACCGAGGTCATCAATAAAGGTCTGGCGTACAGCTTCAGGCACATTTAACCAACGCTGTTTAAATTCGGGACCTACATTTAATGCCATGGTGCATCTCCTTGTTCTAGCGGTATCGCATTTCGAATTAAAGTTTATGGGTGTTTGGTTGCACGCCTAATTTTCGATAATGCTTATACTTTTCACGGCCAATGATTTTGGCAGCTTCGTTATTTTCAATAATTTCGATAATGTGACTAAAACTTGCGAACTGTTCAAGTGCTTGATCGTTAAAATTAAACACAATCCAATCCGATTGTTCAGGCAGCTGCGCGGATATACACACGGTTGCATCAACTTGGTCGATACCATGTGGAATGAAGCCTGTGGGATCAAAACTCCACAGGCGTTCATCTAATTGTTGCTGCAAGTCTGCATCAGCACAGTACAACCAAATACGTTCAGGTTGACGCAGAATCTTACGGCATAAACGACAAGCACTTTCGACTTGTCGTTCAGGACTTTTTTCAAATAAATAAAAGCTAACTCTAGCCATTCGCTTGTGCACGATTCGCTAAGAATTGCATCAATAAGGGTACTGGACGACCCGTTGCGCCTTTATTTGCACCTGAATTCCATGCTGTACCGGCAATATCTAAATGCGCCCAACGGTATTCACGTGTGAAGCGCTGTAAGAAACATGCAGCAGTTACTGAGCCTGCTTTAGGACCACCAATGTTTGCGATATCTGCAAATGGAGAGTCCAATTGTTCTTGGTAATCTTCAATCACAGGCATGCGCCATACACGGTCAAAACTGTGTTGACCGGCAGCAGTTAACTCTGCAGCAAGTTCATCATCTGGTGTGAACATCCCTGTCAGCACTGATCCAAGCGCTACCACGCATGCACCTGTTAAGGTTGCAATATCAATAACGAGGGCAGGGTTAAAACGTTTAACATAAGTCAACGTGTCACACAGCACTAAACGACCTTCGGCATCAGTATTTAGAATTTCAACCGTTTGACCGCTCATCGTAGTTACAATATCACCCGGACGTGTTGCATGACCTGAAGGCATGTTTTCGGCAGCAGCAATTGCACCGACAACATGAATCGGTAATTTTGCTTCACAGAGTGCGCGAATGGTACCCAACACAGATGCTGAACCACACATGTCGTATTTCATTTCGTCCATGCCAGCGCCTGGTTTTAATGAAATACCGCCTGTATCAAAAGTTACACCTTTACCAACCAATACAACTGGTGCTTCTTCGCGGTTCGATAAATATTCAATAGTGATAATGCGGCCTGGACGGTCTGAACCTTTGCTGACAGCAAGGAATGCACCCATACCTAAGTCAGCCATTTGCTGTTCATCAAGTACGGTCACTTTTAGTTGCTCTGGGAACTCTGCTGCCAATGCTAGAGCTTGTTCAGCTAGATATTCAGGGAAACAAATATTGCCCGGACGGTTACCTAGATCACGTGTATAGCTTTGACCTAATTGAACTGCTTCAATTAAATCTAACTGTGCTGTGCTGAGTGATGTTTTAGCGGCAATTAAATCAATTTGTGTTAAAGCAAATTCATTTTTCTTTGATTTGTATTCATCAAAGGCATATGCAGCTTGAGTTAAGCTGAGTGCAAACAAGTAATGTTGCTCTTGCGGTAATGCAGAGATGTCTACACTAATATGCTGGAATTTTTTTTGTGATGCTTTAATAATGGTTTGTGCAATTTTTGCAAGTTTATTTACTTGTAATTCAGATACTTTGCCTAGACCCAAAAGTGCACTATTACGACAAGCGGCAACGCTACCGACCAGTGCTAAACTTTCATTTAAAGCAGCTTTAAATTGTGTTGCTTCAATATGGCTATCTAAATCATTGATTTGATAAGTAGTTGCTGCATTTTGAACGTGCTCAGAATCTACTAAAATCAACAAATATTGGCTGGCAGCATTCGGTTGGACAGATGTATTTATAGCAAGTTTCATGTGCGGTATTCATGCCTTTTTAAATTTATAAACCATTAAACCATTGAAACATTTATCTGAATAGAGTTTCAATGCGTAACAAGGGTATAGGTTTTATATTTTTAACATTCGGGTAAACTATCGCTAGTTTTTATTTGCCCTATTTTTGGAAGAATTGAATTGATTATTCGGCGTTATCTGGTCAAGCAAGTGGTGTCAACATCACTCGTCGTGATTTCCTTACTGACCTTGATCATGATGGGTGGCCGTTTGATCAAGTACTTTGGGGTTGCGGCTCAGGGTCGCTTAGATGCAAGTATTTTATTTAGCATCATTGGTTATCGTTTGCCTGAATTCTTAACTTTGATTCTTCCATTGGGTTTCTTTATTGGTTTGATGCTGGTGTTTGGTCGTTTGTACGTTGACCATGAAATGGCAGTATTGAATAGTAGTGGTGTGAGTCGCAATCGATTAGCACGTTTATTGGTGCCGATGGCTGTGGTATTTATGGCGGTTCAAGCCTTCTTAATGTTATGGGCATCACCATGGGGCATCCGTCAATACGAAGCGTTGACTACTTCGCAAGCAGTCCGTACAGGCTTTGACCTCGTACGTCCCAAAGAGTTTATTTCTTCTGGCCCCTATACCATCTATGCAGGTGATTTATCTGAAGATCGTAAAAATCTCAAAGATATTTTCTTCTATCAACGCGCAGAAAAAGATGGTAAGCCAGATGTGATTATCTTGGCGAAAGAAGCTACGCGTGTTGAAGTACCGGATGATAATGCTAATGTGGTGGATTTGGTTGAAGGACGTCGTTATGAAATCTATCCAGGTCAACCACGTTATACACAAGCAGAATTTCAAAGTTATCGTTTACGTTTAGAAAATGATAAAGAAGCGAAATTTGAAAGTACTGAAGTTGAAGCATTAGCGACGACTAAACTTTGGGAAAATCGCCATGACCCTGTCGTTGCAAGTGAATTGGGTTGGCGTATCTTTGTACCGTTTACCATTATTGTGGCATTGATGTTGGCAACGGCATTGTCTGAAGTGAGCCCGCGTCAAGGCCGTTACTTAAAATTATTCCCAGCTTTATTGATCTTCGCCAGCCTAATTGTGGCTTTAATGGCGATTAAAACTCGTATCAGTAAAGATGAAATGGGTATTGCTGCTTATCCACTTGTTTTGGTGATTTATGCAATCGCGGCAGCACTGTTTTCGCGTAAACAAAAGTTGGCACCCAAGATTAAGAAACAAATTCAGCGAGTGAGGTCTTAACAATGTTGGCACGTCGTATAGTTGCAAAACATGTGACCAAAACCACTGCTTTAGCCATGTTAGGTGCGACAGCAGTCTTGGCTGGTTTACAGGTGCTATTTACCTATTTAGGTGAATTGGGCTCATTGAAAGAAGGCTACAATGCATGGAATGCTTTGCAATATGTGTTGTGGAACTCACCAAATTATTTATATGAAATATTACCCATATCCGCTTTGATTGGTGCGGTTTTAGGTCTAGGAACTTTAGCGTCTAACAGTGAATTGATTGTCATGCGTTCTGTGGGCATTAGTCTGTGGCGTATTGTAGGTTGGGTGATTCGCTCAGCGTTAATTCTGGTGGTACTGTCTTTTGCTTTAAGTGAGTGGGTTATTCCACATACCAATGAGCAAGCAAAAAGTGTCAAGAGTCATCGCACTGCGGCTGAATTGGGTGAGGTAAAAGGCTATTGGTCTCGTGAAGGGCAGCGTTTTATTTACATTGATTATGCTAATTCGCAAGGTCAGATCAAAGATGTACAAGTGGTCGATTTTGATGATAACTATCGTCTACGTGGGACCTTGGATGCAGATCAGGGGAACTTCATTAAAGATGGGGCTTGGACACTGCAAAATGCAATTCAAATGGATATGCTAAATACGGGTGATGCAGTAACAAAACAAAATGCAGAGCAGCCTTTATCTTTGGCTTTACAGCCGAAATATGTACATATGGTGACGATCGATCCTGAAGATTTGTCTCCTAGTCAATTGGTCAGCTTCATGAGCTATATGAACGAGTACAGCCAAGTGCCTAAAACCTACCAATTGGCCTTTTGGCAAAAATTCGGTTCACCATTTGCATTGATTGCCTTGGTGGTGATTGCCTGTTCATTTATTTTTGGGCCATTACGTCAACAATCGATGGGTTTTCGCCTGGTCATTGCATTGTTTGCTGGGCTTGGCTTCTTCTACCTTCAAGATTTCCTCGGCTATGCAAGTTTGGTGTATTCGCCATCTCCAGCATGGTTCGTTTTTGTACCGATTATTCTCATGTTTGCAGTAGGTGGTTATCTGCTGCATCGTGCCCGCTAAGTCGGCACAACATTGGGTAAAACAATGCTGCTGACCAAGATTAACTATGGTCGCAACATAGAGTCTTCACCGAAAGTTCGGTAAGATATGATGATTAATTTATAAACGAAAGAGTATTCATTATGACGGATGCAACTGCTGGCAAAATCCCACACGTATTGGTAATTATGGATGGTGTGGGTCATCGCGAAGCGGTCGAAGATAATGCTTTTTTAGCAGCGAAGCGACCAAACTTAACAGCAATGCAAGAAAAACATCCGCATGGATTAATCTCAGGTTCTGGTGAAGACGTTGGTCTTCCAGATGGACAAATGGGTAACTCAGAAGTAGGCCACATGAACCTTGGCGCAGGTCGTGTACTGTATCAAGACTTCACTCGTATTACCAAAGACATTCGTACAGGTGCTTTCTTTGAACAAGAAGTATTAGTCGATGCTGTTGAAAAAGCCAAAGCTGCCAATGGTGCAGTGCATATCATGGGCTTATTGTCTGAAGGCGGTGTTCATTCACATGAAGATCATATCGTCGCTATGGCTGAGCTTGCTTTGAAACGTGGCGCGAAAGTTTATCTACATGCTTTCCTTGATGGTCGTGATACACCACCAAAAAGTGCTCAGCCTTCATTAGAAAAATTAGATGCATTATTTGCGCAATATCCAGGTCAAGGTCGTATTGCGACAATGATTGGTCGCTACTTTGCAATGGACCGTGACAATCGTTGGGACCGTGTAGAACAAGCGTATCGTCTACTGACTGAAGGCGAAGCTGCACGTACAGCACAAACTGCTGTTGAAGGTTTAGAGTTGGCTTATGCAGCAGATGAGAAAGATGAATTTGTAACCGCAACACGTATTGGTGAACTTGCAAAAATTCAAGATGGCGACAGTGTTGTCTTCATGAATTTCCGCGCTGACCGTGCACGCGAAATTACCAAAGCTTTTGTGGAAAAAGACTTTGCGGGCTTTGAGCGTAAAGTTGTTCCAAACTTGTCTAAATTTGTGATGTTGACACGTTATCAAGCAACGATTGATGCGCCTGTGGCATACATGCCAGAAGAATTACACAACTCAATTGGTGAATATCTATCTAACTTGGGTAAAACACAATTACGTATTGCTGAAACTGAAAAATATGCACATGTGACATTTTTCTTCAGTGGTGGTCGTGAAGATGAATATCCGGGTGAAAAACGTATTTTAATTCCATCACCAAGTGTTGCAACTTATGACCTAAAACCGGAAATGAGTGCTTATGAAGTGACGGATGAGTTGGTTGCAGCAATTAACTCAGGTGAATTTGATCTATTGGTTGTGAACTTTGCTAATGGTGATATGGTCGGCCATACAGGTGTGTTTGATGCTGCAGTTAAGGCGGTTGAAGCGGTGGATACGTGCTTAGGTCGAGTATACGAAGCGGTGATGGCAAATAAAGGTCACATGTTGGTTACAGCCGATCACGGTAATGTTGAACAAATGCAAGATTACCAAAGTGGTCAGGTGCATACTCAACATACTACTGAACTTGTTCCGTTCATTTATGTTGGTCCTACTTCAGCAACGATTGCAGAAGGCGGTGTATTAGCAGACGTTGCACCAACGCTATTAACGTTGATGAATGTTCCTGTCCCTGCAGAAATGCAAGGTCGCAATTTAATTACACTGGATGCTTAATTAGCAAAGGATTGGGAATGGCTAGAGCACATTGGACGTCTATTGTAAGCGCTACAGCACTACTGCTGTGCTCAAGTCATTTCGCATGGGGAGCCGACAAAGCAAAGTCGACTTTCGATGAGTTTGATGGAAGTTATGAACAAAGCTATGCCGAAGTACCTGTTGAATCGATTCAACAGTTTGTGCAAATTTATGGCGTGGTTAAAGAAAATTATTTAGTTGAAAAAAATGACGATGCTTTATTTCAGCAAGCCATACAGGGCTTGGTGGGAGGGCTAGACCGTTATTCGCGTTATCTTTCTGCTGAAGACTATAAACAACTATTGCAATATACCGAAGGTGATTTGGCGAGTGTAGATTTTAGTTTGCGCTACGATAATCCCTTACAACAGTGGGTCATTTATAATTTAAAAGCTGATGCTGACTCTGCGAAGCAAGGGCTAAAAAATGGCTTAGCTGTATTTAAAATAGATGATCAAGAACTCAAAAAACTTAATCAAGATCAAGTTCGACATTTGCTCGCCGGTGCAATTGGCTCGACTTTAAATTTGCAATTACTCACTTTGAATCAGCCACTGAATATTGTGCGTAATACCAAAATTGAAACGGATATCGAATCCAAACTCTTGAGTAATCAAGTTTTGGTGTTGAGTGTGCATGTTTTTCAGCAAGACACCGCCAATGAGATTAAACGCTTGATTGAAAGTCATGGGCCGCGTGTAAAAGCAGTATTGTTTGATTTAAGAAATAACCCTGGTGGTTTGCTTTCTGCAGCTGTAGAAAGTGCCGATTTATTTTTAAACCAAGGCATTATTGTTTCGACTAGAAGTCGTTCGGAAGGTGACCAAGAGTTTCAGGCACTCCCGAGTTTTGAGTTTCAAAATTTAAAAGTAGGGATTTTAATTAATAACCGTTCTGCATCAGCGGCTGAAGTATTTACTGCGGCAATGAAAGAGCATAAACGTGCTTGGGTGGCGGGTGAAAAAAGTTATGGCAAAGGTGTGGTACAAAAACTTTTTCCACTAAATAACGGTGCAGCGCTGCAAATGACCGTCTCTCAATATTTAACGCCTAATGGCAAAATGATTGAGGGTATTGGCGTACAGCCTGATTTTAATTACCCACTACAACATGACGCGCGTGACGACAATTATGTCGAGCATGTTGCAGATTTATTATTAACCCAAAAATAAAAAAGAATAAGCCGAGGCTTATTCTTCATCTTCGGTATCCAAACCAAATTTTTTCAAGCGGTAACGTAAAGAGCGAAATGACATTCCCAGTTTTTTTGCTGCCAAAGTACGATTCCAATGGGTTAAATTCAGCGCATTGAGTAATATGTCTTTCTCAATATTTTCCAAATAAAGCTCTAAGCCTTCTTCTGGTAATTTTTTAGGCAAGGCTGTGATATCCGCTGAACCTTGTGATGATACATTGGACTCAGGGTTATTTAGGGCCGAGGTATTTAAGGCACTGTTAGGATGGCGTAATGGTGCACTCTGCAAATGTTGTAAATCAATCTGCTCGTCATCACATAAAGTCATGGCGCGTTCAATAATATTGCGCAGTTCACGAACATTACCTGGATAATATTGACTCAATAAAAAATGCTGAGCGCGAGGGGTTAAGGCTTTTGCTGCAATTTCCCATTCATTGCTAATTTTTTGAATAAAATATTTTGCCAATAATAAAATGTCATCACCACGTTCTCTAAGTGCGGGTAGGGCTAAATCCATGACATGAATGCGGAAATATAGATCCTGACGGAAGCGGCCTTGTTGCACTAAAGCATCTAGGTCTTGATGACTGGCACTGATCACACGGAAATCCACATCGATTTCACAGTCTGAACCTACAGGGCGAATCCGCTTTTCTTGTACAGCACGCAATAATTTGACCTGCATGGACAAAGGCAATTCGGCAATTTCATCTAAAAATAAGCTACCGCCATGAGCAGATTGGATCAGACCTTGTTTGTCTTGGATCGCACCACTAAAGCTGCCTTTTTTATGTCCAAAAAGTTCACTTTCCATTAATTCAGATGGAATTGCACCACAGTTAATGGCAATAAATGGTCCTTCATTACGATTACTGAGACGATGTACTAGATTCGCTACCACTTCTTTGCCTGTACCTGATTCACCGGTAATAAATACTGGTGCTTGTGAACGAGCTAATTTTTTAAGCGTGGTACGTAGTTGTTGAATGGGTAAAGACTGCCCAATCAACATTTTATGTTCAAGACTGTCTTGTTGCGGTTGATTAGAATTAACCGGTTTATTGAGTGCTTTTTGCAACAATTGTTCTAAATGTTTGGTATTGACTGGTTTACTGACAAAGTCAAATGCGCCTGCCTTTAACGCTGCAATGGCAATTTCCATGTTGCCATAGGCAGTCAGTACTGCAACGGGCAGGTTTGGACAGTGTTCATTGATCCAATCCAAAAGCTGCAGCCCATTGCCATCGGGAAGGTTAAGGTCAGTTAAACAGGCATCATACACATGGTTAGATAGTGCTTTTTTTGCATCTTCAATGCGATGAGCAATATGTGTATTGACTCCCATCCGTGACAATGACATTTGCATGAGGGTACATAAATCTTCCTCATCATCGACTAATAATACCAGTGGTTGAGAATCCACATTTCACCCCAAAAAAATTAAAGAACAGCTTGTTGACTGACAATCCTAAAACACGCTCCCTGTTTTTGTTCTACATAGGAAAGCTGCGCTTGGTTCGCTTCACAGAAGCTATGTGCCAAATATAATCCTAAACCAGTTCCAGTAATTTCGGTACTAAAAAATGGTTGAAACAGTTGTGCTTGGTCTTGTGTTGCCACGCCTTGACCAAAATCACGGACATCAATTTGTACTTTTTTGAGTTCGGAACGTACATTAGACTTCCGTCATAAATCAAAAAACGTACAATTTATTTGATCTTAAATTAATCAGCAAAATTATTTAATTCAAGAGATAATCCTTGGATGAAATTCAAAGATATTCAAAAATTATCAGACGTTAAGTTTCGTAGGCTTACCGGTGTTAGTTGGGCTACATTTAACCTCATGTTGGCCGAGCTAAATAAGCAGTTACCTCGTCATATTGGTAAAGGACGACCGCATAAATTACCGTTGGAAGATCGTTTGCTCTTATGTATAGAATATTGGAGAGAATATCGAACATTTTTCCATCTTGGTATGAGTTACGGTGTATCTGAAACGAGTGCAATTCGTATCACACGTGTTATTGAAGATACCTTAATCCGTTCTGGAAAATTTAACTTGCCAAAACAACTTCCTAATCGAGATGAAGTGGATTGGGAAGTTGTTGTGATTGATGCAACTGAAATATTAGTTCAACGTCCAAAAAAAACAGAAGAAATGGTATAGCGGTAAAAAAAAGCGACATACCTTTAAATTTCAATTATCTATGCACTATACAACAGGTGAAATACTGAGTGTATGTGGAAGTCATGGAAGCATGCATGATTTTCAAATATTTAAAAAAAGCATGAGGAAATTAAAATTTAAGCCCTTTTTTATCGTTGATAAGGGGTATTTAGGGATAAAGAAATTGGGTTTTGGATGCCTCATGCCATCTAAAGCAAAGAAAACTGAAAAACTAGATTCTGAATTAAAAAAGTTAAATAGAGAGATTGGTCGTAGACGAATTCAAGTAGAGCATGTATTTGGAAGGATGAAATGTTTTAAGATTTTATCTTGTGTATATAGAAATCGTCGTAAAAGATTAAACCTGCGGTTTAATTTACTTGCTGGCATATACAATTTAGATTGGGTGAAAGATAAACAATTAAATTGATTGAAAAATGATTTATGAAGGAAGTCTATTGATTTCAATATAAGGGTGTGTTGGATCATTATGCCGAATGGCATTACGCACTAAATTAATTAAGATTTGGCGAAGCTGGGCTTCATCAAATCGAATACTGAGTTCAGGCTGGATATTCAAACGAATTTGATTTTGAATATCAGATAGATCTTCTTGAATAAATAATGGAATAAATTGTTCTAATTTCAGTACTGCTGGATGTGTTTCTTTGTTACGCACCATGTTTAGCGTATCTTGAATAATACGATCAATTCGTACGGTTTGACGTGAAATCATGCCGCTGAGCATTTTTTGTTGTTCAGTATCACTGCCGGGTAATAAATCATTCGCATGTACAATTGCGGCTAAAGGGTTGCGGATTTCATGGGCAATACTGGCAGAAAGTTGCCCGAGTGCAGCCAGTTTTAATTGTTGAACCTGTTGGTTAAGTTTCTGTGCATCTTCTAGAACCAATAAGGTTAGAACTTGATGTGGTGCAATTAATTTTTGTACTACGACTTGAATGTGATAACGGCTTTGTTGGGATTGGAATTGAAATTTTTCACCACTTTTTAATTCTTCGAATTTAAGTAATTCAAATAAGTCAGGTTGTGTGGTGTAAAGCGGATATTTATCGCTGTGGTATGAGGTTGGCATCCCGAGTAGGTAACAGGCAGCAGGGTTACTCAATACCACATGGCAATTTTCATCGAGGACTAAATAGCCTGTATCAATCTGCTCCAAGATATAGCGGTTAATATTTTGCAGGCGATGTAATTCGAGAGATTGTGAAAATTTAAATTTTCCATCAACTGGAAGCGGCGAACAGCGACTTGTGCACTGCCGTACACTACGCAAAATAAAAAGGCCAATATGGCGCTATTGGTTAAATTTTTAAGTGACGTAAATTCAAGAATTGAACCTAAAAATAGCTGATAGACCACACAGATCACGGCAACTAAGGTCACAATCAGGGCTTTTTTAGCATCTAGTAGTAAAGAGGCAGCAAAAATGGTGATCACAAATAACAAGCTAAGGTGCAGGTTGGGCCCATCTGTTGCTAAGGTCAAAAGACTTAAGGAAATGACATCGACCACAAACAACATAAGCAGTTGATTGGCAATGTAGACTTTTAAGGTCTTGAGCGACATAAACTGAATACTAGTAAGTACTAAGTATGCAGTTAAGACATAAAGATAAAGCCGTGGATAGGCATATTCGGCATTGAGCTGAGGGTAAGTCAGTAAAAAAACCAGCAGCAAACAAGCACTGATGATAAAGCGATATGCGCTGTACCAAAGCCCCAAATGATACTGGTTCAATTCAGTATGAATTGAACGCTCTGTCATGAAATTAACTACGTGTTATTAGAATGTACGTGTGAGTAGCAATTAAGGTTTGATTAAACCGTAGCGGATAGCCAAGTGAGTGAGTTTGACATCACTATCAATATTCAGTTTTTCAAAAATACGATAACGATATGTATTGACGGTTTTTACACTGACAAAAAGTTTGTCTGAAATTTCCTGTGCACTGATACAGTTGACCACCATCATCGCCACTTGCATTTCACGTTCCGACAAAGCATCAAAAGGGGATTGCTGGGTATCGGATAAATATGAACTAGCCAATTGCTCTGCAATATCGGCACTAAAGTATTTCCCACCTTGCATTACTTTATTTATGGCACGAACCATCTCAGTAACTGGAGCACCTTTGGTGATATAGCCTTTTGCACCCGCTTTTAATAATAATGAAGGGTAGGGTTCTTCCGCTAAGCCGCTCACCGCAACGACTTTGGTTTCAGGTGCTGTTTGTAATAAACGACGCGTGGTTTCTACACCGCCAATGCCAGGCATGTTGACATCTAACAGAACAACATTCGGATGATGTTGACGCACCAAAGTGATGGCATCTTCACCAGATTCAGCTTGTCCAATGACTTGTACTTCAGTGTGGTCTTCGAGCATACGGCAAATACCGGTACGTACCAATTCGTGGTCATCCACCACTAAAACTGTGATCACCTATACTCTCCCTTCAATATAAAACTGTTTTTTTGTTACATAAAGCAAAATAAGCTTGCAATGAAACGACAAAATTAGCAATGCTATTCTTATATGTAATGAAAAACTTCATCCACAATATGTGAGCAAAATATGTTCTTGATTGTGGTAAATGTACGGCATATTGTGGGTAATACGCAAATGTTTAGCATCTTGAGTTGAGTGAGTAATGGTGAAGAAAACAAATAAGTTCCTAATGCACATGTTAGGCATGTCAATTGTATTGGGTATGAGCAGCATCAGCTCTGCTGAAATTGTCATGAATAATGCTGCAAGTCAGCAGTCTAGCCTGAGTTGGTCTTCGGAAGATGCCGAGCAACTTTTAAATGGTGATGTGTCTTCGAGTATTGATGAGCCATCTCCTCAGGGATCAACAAAAGTTACGACATCCGTCCGTAGTAGTAACGGTGTGGTAGCACAATCTGCGCCTTCAAAAACGGTGCGTATTGTTGATACTAATCAATATGCTGGTCAGCCATCAGTTAATGCGCGTGCTGCATTGGTCATGGATGGTCAAACAGGTGAAGTGCTTTACAGTAAAAATAGCAATACGGCACTTCCAATTGCGTCAATTACCAAATTAATGACGGCTGTTGTCATTTCTGACGCACGCTTGAACATGTCTGAGAAAATTACACTACAACAAGCGGATTTTTCTTGCTCTGGTTGTAAAAGTTCGAGTTCAACTTTACGTGCTGGTGACAGCATGAATCGTGCAGAAGCACTGTTATTTGCTTTAATGAAGTCTGAAAATCCAGCTGCATCTGCATTAGCAAGAACCTTCCCAGGTGGCCGTTCTGCCTTTATTTCTGCAATGAATGCGAAAGCACGGTCATTGGGGATGAACTCGACACATTATATGGAATCAACTGGTTTGCATCCTGGCAATGTCGCTTCGGCACGTGATTTAGGTATTTTAGTGAATACTGCATCTCAATATGGCTTGATTCGTCAGTTCTCAACAACACCAAGTTATGACTTTAATTTGGGTTATCGTGTATTAAAATCTAATAATACCAATGCTTTAGTGCGTAATGGTGGTTGGAATATCAATATTTCTAAAACTGGATTTATTAATGAAGCTGGGCGCTGTGTGGTGATGCATACCACTTTAAATAACCGCCCAGCAGTTGTGGTGCTATTGGGAGCAGATTCTTCTGCTGCACGTACTAGTGATGCAACACGTTTAATGAATTGGGCAAGCCAGCTACCAAAACGTATCTAACATGACTTAAGTTTCATAGCAGGATTTGGATTTACTCAACGTCTAAATCTTGTAGTGAAACAAAGCAAATAAAAAGCCCTGCATTTGCAGGGCTTTTTATTTCAATCAAATATTACATATTTGAAAGAATAGAATCACGAACTTGATCCAATGTTGCATCAATTGATAGCATTACTGCATCAGAACATTGTTTGATTGCAGTATCAGGGTCTTTCAAACCATTACCTGTCACAGTACATACAATCACAGAACCTTCAGTAATTTTACCTGCTTTGATATCACGGATTGCACCACCAACAGACGCTGCAGAAGCAGGCTCAACAAATACACCTTCGTACATCGAAAGTAGACGTTGTGCTTCTAAGATTTCAGCATCAGTTAGTTCATCGAACCAACCTTTTGAATCACGTACAACAGCTTTTGCGTGGTTCCAGCTTTGTGGATTACCAATACGGATTGCAGTTGCTACAGTCTCAGGATTTTCAACTGGTGCGCCACGTAAGAACGGTGCAGCACCAGAAGCTTGGTAACCCGCCATGATCGGCAAGCCAGCAGGTTTTGGACCAGTAAAGGCATCAGTTGCAGGGTCATAAACCACTTGCTCAAATTCTTCTTTTGATTGGTTCGCAACTGCTTCGGTATACCCCATCCAGTGAGCAGTGATGTTACCTGCGTTACCTACTGGTAAGCAGTGGTAGTCTGGTGCACGGCCCAATTCATCCACGATTTCGTAAGCAATGGTTTTTTGACCTTGCAAACGGTACGGGTTAATTGAGTTTACAATCGTTACCGGTGCTTTATCTGCAATTTCTTTCACGAGGCGCATACCATCGTCAAAGTTACCGCGAATTTGCATCGTGATCGCACCATACATCATCGCTTGCGCCATTTTACCCATTGCAATTTTGCCTTCAGGGATTAAAACGAACGCTTTCATACCTGCACGTGCAGCATAAGCTGCTGCAGCAGCTGAAGTGTTACCAGTAGATGCACAGATAATGGCTTTAGAGCCTTCTTCAGCAGCTTTTGTTACTGCCATGGTCATACCACGGTCTTTAAATGAACCAGTCGGGTTTAAGCCCTCGTACTTCACATAAATTTCAACATTTTTGCCAATAATGCGCGGAATATTCGCAAGCTTAATCAGTGGGGTATTACCTTCGCCTAAAGAGATTGCTTTAGTGGTGGCAGACACTGGTAAACGGTCGCGATAGCGGTCAACTAAACCAGTATAACGATTGGCATTCGACATGATGATGTTCCAATTGTGTGTAGAGCTTGGCAAGGGGAGAGTGTCCCCTTGACCCGATTAATTATCAAGCGATTCTAAACGAATTCGTACAATTTCGCCATGAATGACGGGCAATGCTTGAATTTGTTGAAGGGCTTCATCCATTTTTGATTCTTTAACTGGATCAGTCAGAATCACGATAGGAATAAGGTCTTTTAAGCGTGGCTGTTGCATGATGGCATCAATACTGATTCCCGCACGGCTTAAAATAGTCGTCACATCAGCAAGAACGCCTGTTTGATCTTCAGCATTAATGCGGATGTAGTATCCAGTGGTCATTTCTTCACGTGGAAGAATGGTCAAATCACTTAAGCTTTCAAAAGCTAATTGCGGAATTGTACCTGAACCATCTTCGGTATAAGAAATGTCACGAACAATATCAACAACGTCAGCAACGACAGCAGATGCTGTTGGTCCAGCACCAGCACCAGCACCGTAATACAGCGTTGGACCAACTGCATTGGCCTGTACTAGTACGGCATTTTTCACACCATTAACATTAGCAATCAGTTGTTCTTCTGGAATCAATGTTGGGTGAACACGAAGCTCAATTCCTGTTGCGGCACGACGAGCAATACCTAGATGCTTAATACGGAAGCCAAGGTCTTCTGCATATTTTACATCTTGTGCTGTGACTTTGCTGATGCCTTCAGTGAACACCTTGTCAAACTGCAATGGAATACCAAATGCAATCGAAGCCAGCAATGTAAGTTTGTGAGCTGCGTCGATGCCTTCAACATCAAAAGTCGGGTCAGCTTCGGCATAACCGAGTTCCTGTGCTTCTTTCAGCACATCGGCAAAGGCACGACCTTTTTCACGCATTTCAGTCAAAATGAAGTTGCCTGTGCCGTTGATGATGCCAGCTAGCCAATCAATTTTGTTTGCAGCCAAACCTTCACGCATGACTTTAATAATTGGAATACCACCAGCAACAGCTGCTTCATAGGCAATTTGTACGTGATGATCATCAGCCAATTTGAACAATTCATTACCGTGTTCAGCTAAAAGTGCTTTGTTGGCAGTCACCACTTGTTTGCCATGAATAATCGCTTCGCGAATCACTTCATAGGCAGGGTGGATGCCACCCATGACTTCAACCACAACATCAACGTCAGGTTGACGAACAATATCTAATAAATCAGCACTTTGTTTTACAGAAGCAGGAAGATCTAAATCAGGACGAGGGCGACGCGTGCCCACATGGGTAATTTCAATTTCACGACCGGTGCGACGTTTAATCTCAGCAGCATTTTCTTTTAGTAGTTTAAGGGCACCACCACCCACAGTACCAAGACCGAGGATTGCCAGACGAACTGGTTTCACGTCACACTCCATTTAATTCATCAATTTCTTAAGTGAGTTTAGATCATAGCTAAAAAAACGCTTGGACTCTAGGGTAGAAATAACTTTATTCCCACCCATAAAAAACATTCATTTAGCCTATAAAAATTAGTTATTTAAGTGCGCTTTCTAGTTCCGCTGCAGACATGTAAGCACCGATATGAACACCTTCAGCATTGTAGATTGCTGGTGTGCCATTTACCCCAATATTTAGCCCCATTTCATACATGCTACGCACAGGGTTTTTGCATGAAGCAGGTGCAATTTGTTGACCAGCAATCGCTTGATCAAATGCAGCATGGCGGTCTTTGCTACACCAAATTGCTTCCATCATTGGCATGTGTTGTTCGCCACGAGGCCAAGCGATGTAACGTACTTCAATACCACGGGCATTGATATCATCCATTTGCTCATGCAATTTGTGGCAATACGGACAGCTCACATCGGTGAATACATAAACCACATGTTTAGTTTTACCTTTGGCTTTATAAACCAGTAAATCTTCAGATTTTAAGTTGTCGAATAATTTTTTATTGGTTTCAGCTTGTAAGTTGTCACCGACATTAAAAAGTTTTTTATCACCTAAACGAACCAAGTCACCTTGGAAGATGTATTTGCCATCGGCTGTGGCATATACCGCAGGCATACCTTCGAAGCTTACCCAAAAAATATTAGGAACTTCTGTAGCTTTCACGCCGATTACTTTGGCATTGATATTGGCTTTTTGAATATTTGACTGCAATGTGTCGATGAGACGTTGTTGAGCATTACGTTCAGACAAGGTTGATGCTTCACCAGTCGCTGGTGTGCTCGCCGTTAATGTTGAGTCTTTCTTTTCGTCGTTATTTGAGTTGGAGCAAGCCATAAGTGCCATGCTTGCAGCAAGTGTAGATGCGAGAAAAAATTTTGAACGGGTAAATAACATAAACAACCCTTTTCTTTTAGCTATATCAAACAGGTGAGTAAGCATAGCAAAAAATAAAGGGCGCGATAGAACTTCTTGGTCTGATATTTACAGCCGTTAAGCTCTTGGATGGAAACTTGCGTGAAGTTGTTGCATGCGAACTTGTGCTACATGGGTATAAATTTGCGTGGTCGATAAATCGCTATGGCCCAGCAGCATTTGTACTACACGCAGATCAGCGCCATGATTCAGCAGATGGGTTGCAAAAGCATGTCTAAGTGTATGTGGTGAGAGTTCAGTTTGTACACCGGCTTGTAAGGCATAACGTTTGATAGCGTACCAAAAATTTTGTCGGCTCATCATACCGCCATGTTGGGTGAGGAAAAGGGCATCGGTTGAACTTTTATATAACTGTGGTCGCGCTTGGGCCAAATATTTTTCCACCCAGTCACAAGCGACTTGACCTAAAGGGACGAGACGTTCTTTATTTCCTTTACCAGTAATACGTAAATAGCCTTGTTTTAGATTAATCAATTCCAAACGTAAATTGAGTAGCTCACTGACACGTAATCCGCATGCATATAAGACTTCAAGCATCGCGCGATCACGTAAGCCAAGTGCGCTGTTGATATCGGGTGCATTAATTAATGCTTCAACATCAGCTTCAGATAAATCTTTGGGCAGGGCACGACCCAGTTTAGGTGTTTTATGTGTTGCAACTGGATTGTCGCTGCGCAATTTTTGTTCACGTAGAAATTTAAAGAATGAACGTAGTGCAGAAAGTGAACGAGCGATAGATCTTGGACTTTTTCCCTGTTTTGTGAGGTTCAACAGCACATCGGCTACATCATCACTGCTCCAGTCTGTCATGCTGTGGTGATGACACTCACTGCATTGAATTAAATCAGATAAATAGGCATTTCTAGTGTGTGGGCTGACTGTCTGAGCCACCAAATAATCACGATATCCTTGTAAGAAACTTAAATTTTCTGGAATGGTTACAGGGGCAGGGATACGTGGTTTTTTATTTAACATGTAAAGCTCATTTGGGTGAATTAAACCAATAAATCACAAGGGTTTAATGCAATGTAATTTAAATTTTCTATACTGTCGATCTTTGAAAGCGAAATGCGAATTGAAATCGAATCCGATTTGTTAATTATTCTCATTTGTTTGTATAATGTTCAAAATTTTTTAGGGTTAGTTGCGTGCGATTATCTGATTTGAAAGTGAAACAAAGCGCGGTCATTCATAAGGTACATCGTAACCAGAATGGCAACGGATCTCATACTGATATGGTGGCGAGCCGTTTGGAAACATTAGGTTTTGTTCCCGGAACCAAGGTACAGGTGATTACCAAAGGTATTTTTGGTGGTGATCCTATTTTAATTCAGGTCGGGTTTACCCGTTTCGCACTCCGTAAGATAGAAGCTGAAAAAGTGGAAATAGCAATGGAAGGGGCATCGGTATGAGTGATGCTTTACGTATTGCCCTTGTTGGTAATCCAAACTGTGGTAAAACCTCATTATTTAACCATTTAACTGGTACACGTCAAAAAGTTGCCAACTATGCAGGGGTAACGGTTGAGCGTAAAGTGGGGCAATTTACTTTACCTTCGGGCAAAGCTGTCCGTGTTTTGGACTTGCCAGGTACATATAGTTTAGACGCCACCAGTCCGGATGAAGAAATTACCCGTGATGTGGTGCAAGGTAAAATTGCAGAAGAAGGTCATCAAGACGCATTTCTATGTGTAGTCGATGCGACCAACTTGAAATTGCACCTCGGTTTGGTCATGGAGATGATTGAGCTTGGTCGTCCTGTTTTACTTGTGCTGAACATGATGGATGAAGCACGTCGTCGTGGCATGCAAATTAATACGCAGAAATTATCGCAACGTTTGGGTATTCCTGTTGTGGAAACGGTTGCTGTGCGTAATGCAGGCATCGAAAACCTGATGGGCGCTTTAGATGCACAAACCTACCGAACACCTAATGTTGAACTGAGTGACATTAATCTGTCAGGCAGCAACCATGAAAAAATCGAACAAATTTTAAAAGATGTCGTCGTGTTTGTTGAACACGAAGACAAACGTTCTGACTTCCTCGATAAAATTTTCTTACATCCTGTGTTGGGTCTAATCAGCCTTGCAGTGATGATGTTTATTATTTTCCAAGCGGTATTTGCTTGGGCTGCGCCATTCATGGATGGAATTGAAACCTTCTTTGGCTGGCTAGGCGAAGTGGTGGGTGAGCATATTGCCCATCCATTGCTGAATAGTTTGGTGGTAGACGGGATTATTGCTGGTGCGGGTGGTGTTGTGGTGTTCTTGCCGCAAATTATTATCCTATTCTTCTTCATTTTAGTGCTTGAAGAATCAGGCTATTTACCACGTGCGGCATTCTTGCTTGATAAGTTGATGTTTAAAGCAGGTTTAAGTGGCCGTGCTTTCATTCCATTACTTTCAAGTTTTGCCTGTGCCATTCCGGGCATTATGGCAACGCGTAGTATTAGTGATCCACGCGATCGTTTAACCACAATTTTGGTTGCACCATTAATGACGTGTTCAGCACGTTTACCCGTGTATGCGTTATTAATTTCAGCATTCATTCCAGAACAAACAGTTTGGGGTGTCTTGAATCTACAAGGGCTTGTGCTGTTTGGCCTGTATATGGCTGGTATTGTGAGCGCATTGGCAGTTGCTACTGTAATTAAAATCTTCCAAAAAGATAAATCGCAACATGCTTTATTGATGGAATTACCAAGTTACCGTTTCCCTGACTTGAAGAGTGTTTGGATTGGTTTATTAGACCGTGCCAAAATCTTCTTAAAACGTGTGGGTGGCATCATCTTCGCGTTGTCTATTTTGCTTTGGTTCTTATGTACTTTCCCACAACCACCAGAAGGTGCGACCTTACCTGACATTGATTATTCATTGGCGGGGATGTTGGGTCATTTAATGCAACCAATCTTTGCACCATTAGGCTTTAACTGGCAGATTTGTATTGCATTGATTCCTGCAATGGCTGCACGTGAAGTTGTGGTTGCTGCACTAGGAACGGTATATGCCTTGTCTGCAACAGATGAAGATGCAATGTCGCAAGGCTTAGCAAGCTTAATCAGTAGTGATGGTTCATTAGGTTGGTCATTGGCAACGGGCTTGTCATTGTTAGTGTGGTTTATTTATGCACCGCATTGTTTGGCAACGCTCGCAACAGTAAAACGTGAAACGGGTTCAATGAAAACAGTTGGGTTCATGACCATCTATTTATTTGGTCTGGCTTATCTGATGTCATTCCTGACGTATCAAATTGCTTCACATTACTTTGGATAATTCAATTTGGGCATGTGGCCTAAATTGTCAGAGGAGATTGAAATGATTGAAATTCTAATAGTCGCTGCTCTCGTGATTTGGAGTGCTGTCGTGGTGTTTAAGAAAGTATTTCCTAAAACATCGAACTCAGTTTTCAACTCCTTGTCCTTATGGTGTGAACGCCAAGGTTGGCATGCACTGGCAAAACGTTTGAAGCCTAAAATGGCGATCGGTTGCGCCGGTGGATGTGGTTGCTCAGAATCTGAGGAACCTGTAGCTAAAAAAGTTGAAGTACAAGCTGTGAAGTGGAAATAATCCTGCGTTGAACTGCTCGTACTAGATTGTTTAAAAACCGTCATTTTAATGGCGGTTTTTTTACGAGCGGACACAAAAAAAATGTGAGAAAGTGAAAACATAAAAAGCATTCAAAACAGCAAAGTGCTAACATTTTGTCAGTTTTAAAAACCGACCAAAATAATGGGGCAGAAATGTTAATACAGCGTGGTGGATTGAAGGTTGTTGCCGGATTGGGTATCTCTGGTGTTGCCGCAGTTAATTTTTTACATAGCCATGGCTACCGCGTTGCAGTCACCGATTCACGAGCAAATCCGCCGGGTCATGATCAGATTCCAAGCGATGTACAAACGAGTTTTGGTCAGCTTGACCAAGAATTATTGCTCCAAGCAGAAGAAATTATTATTAGCCCCGGACTTGATCCTAAACTGCCAGAAATTCAAGCAGCTGTAGCAGCGAATATTCCTGTTGTTTCAGAAATTCAAATTTTACGTCGCGCTACAGACAAGCCCATTGTGGCCATTACAGGTTCAAATGCCAAAAGTACCGTAACCACTTTATTTGGTCTTATGGCTGCAGATGCTGGTAAAAAAGTAGCGGTCGGTGGCAACTTAGGTCGTCCTGCACTGGACTTAACCAAAGACGATCCTGAACTTTATGTGCTTGAATTATCGAGTTTTCAATTAGAAACCACTTCAAATTTAGCGGCTGAAGTTGCTGTTGTATTGAATATGAGTGAAGATCATCTTGATCGCCACGGCGATATGATGGGTTACCACACAGCGAAACATCGTATTTTCCAAGCCGTGAAAAAAGTGGTGTATAACCGTGATGACTCTTTAACTCGTCCCTTGGTTCCAGATGCAACCCCAATGCAAAGTTTTGGTTTAAATGCACCTGATATGAATCAGTTTGGTATTTTAAAAGATCAAGACGGTACGATTTGGTTGGCACGTGGACGTGAGCGTTTACTAAAAAGTGCAGATATGTACATTCAAGGTACGCATAATGTGGCGAATGCCTTAGCATGTCTTGCTTTAGGTGAGGCGATAGGTTTACCACTTGAAAGCATGTTAGACACCTTAAAAACCTTTAAAGGTTTAGAGCACCGCTGTGAATTTGTTAAAGAATTACATGGTGTTCGTTATTATAACGACTCTAAAGGTACAAATATTGGCGCAACACTTGCCGCTATTGATGGTCTCGGTGCTGCAATTGAAGCCAAAGGCGGTAAAGTGGCGATTATTTTAGGTGGTCAAGGTAAAGGGCAGGACTTTACAGCATTGCGTGATGCGCTTTCAAAATATGCCAAAGTTGCTGTTTTGATTGGTGAGGATCGTCCTATTATTGAAAATGCGATTTTAGATACAACGACTTTAATTCACGCTGAAAGTTTGCAGCAAGCGGTTGAGTTATGTCAGCAAAATTCTATTGAAAATGACGTGGTGTTACTTTCACCTGCATGTGCAAGTTTTGATATGTTTAAAGGTTATAGTGAGCGTGGACACCAATTTGTTGATTGTGTGAATGCACTCGTTTAAAAAACGATAAGGAAAGTTGTATGGCTGGGTTAGCTCAGACGACCATAAATAGAATAAATGAAGTTGTAGAACGTTGGATTCCTCGGCTACCTGCCGAGGTCAACGTACGCAATGTTTTAATCTTTTGTGTCTTGGCATTGTTATGTATTGGTTCAATCATGGTGGCATCCGCGTCGATGCCGTATGCAGAACGGATGCATGAAAATGCTTTCCATTACATCACGCGACACGGCATTTCAATTGCCGCCGCAGCTGCAGCAGCTTACATTGCCTACAAAGTGCCGTTAAATGTATGGTTTAACAATACCTTTTTCTTGTGGATTGTGACCATCGTACTGCTGGCGGCAGTTTTGGCAGTCGGTACGGAGGTAAATGGTTCGAAACGTTGGATTCGTATTGCCGGTTTTACCTTACAGGCATCCGAAGTCGCCAAGGTGATGATGGCCATTTTTACTGCTGATTATGTGGTTCGACGTGCAGAAGAAGTGCGTAATAACATTAAAGGTCTGGTGCGTCTTGCGATTATTATGGCTGCAACAGTTGGCCTAGTCATGGCTGAACCCGATTTGGGTGCCACCGTGGTGATTGCATTAACCATGCTTGGCGTGTTCTTCCTTGCAGGTGCGCCATTGATTCAGTTCGCGATTGCTTTTGGTGCCATCATCATGGCTTTTGTGTTCTTGATTTTATTCGAACCTTACCGTTTAGAACGTTTGATGTCATTCTCTAATCCATGGAATGATCCATTGGGAGCGGGCTATCAGTTATCCAATGCCTTAATGGCGTTTGGTCGCGGTGAATGGGTTGGCGTTGGTTTAGGTCACAGTATCCAAAAAATGTCTTATTTACCTGAGGCACATACGGACTTTATGTTGGCTGTATTGGGTGAAGAATTTGGTTTTTTAGGAATTTTTACCGTATTAACATTGTCATTTGTGATGTTGGTGAGCTGTATTCGTATTGGTCATCGAGCGCTACGCCATCAATACTTACGTGCAGGTTATTTGGCCTATGGCATCAGTATTATTTTCTTATTACAAATCTTGGTGAATGCTGGGATGAATATGGGGATGTTGCCAACCAAAGGTTTGACCTTACCATTTATTAGTTATGGTGGTTCATCACTGATTATCTGTGCGGTCATGGTCAGTCTTATTTTGAAAATCGATGCGACCACGAAAGAAGTGAATCCAAGTAAAGAAGAATCAAGCTTCTAAGTTGGAATTGCGTTGTGGATCAGGCTTTGAATGTTCAAGGACTTGAGCGGGCATTTCTGTTCCACAATGCAAACATTTTACAAAGCTGGCCTTAGCTTTAGACAGTGGAATGAGTGGAATAAAAAATAAAGAAAAGTAATTTCGTTGCTGTTTTAGCTCGTAACTACTTCGGTTGCGGCACACAGGGCAATTGAATTGGCTTTTTTCAATGACTTTGGTTTTTGGCCCCAATCCAAATATAAAAAACATTGCACACTCCAATAACACTTAATGATATAGCCATTAAAGCATATTTCTGGTTTGAAGCTATATATTAGAATGCAGGCCAAATAGTATGCGTTTATTGATACATCTGTGGCAGTTCCATGCAATGCGGGATCTTGTCGACGCTCCATTGTGCAATGGCTTGTTTGAGCATGATGTGTGGCATATCTAAGTCGACAGGTGCTTGGTGTAAGGCTTGCAGTGCCTGTTGTAACAGTTGAGGTGCTTGTTTGAGATCTAAGGCCTGCGCCATGTTTTGCTTAGACAGTTTTTGCCCTTGATCATTCATGGCTAAAGGCAAATGCATATATTCTAATCGTGGATAATTTAGTTTTTGCCCCAACCAAATTTGACGTTCCGTATTATCTAAAAGGTCCGCGCCACGAACCACATGGGTCATCCCTTGCAGAAAATCATCGACAACCACTGCAAGCTGATAATTAATAATGCCATCACGACGTTTCAGGACAAAATCACCTAAATCATGTAAAAGATTCGAGCAATGTTGGCCTTGCAAACGATCGTTGAAACAAATGGTTTGATCATCAATTTTGATGCGAATGGCTTGATCGATCAAAGGAAGCTTAAGCTCGCGACAAGTTCCTTGATAGATATGATTAGAGCCGAGCACTTTACGTGTGCATTGACAGGCATACACCAGGTCTTGAGCATGTAATTGCTCAATCACTTGCTCATAGATATCGAGGCGATCTTTCTGAAATATGATTTCGGCATCTGGTTCAAACTGAAAGGCATCAATTGAACGTAAGATATGTTCTTCACTGCCGGGAGAAATGCGGGGAATATCGGTGTCTTCAATTCGGACAACCCAACGGCCATCCTGAGCGCGGGCATCGCAGTAACTGGCGACAGCAGTAATTAAGGAACCAAAATGCAAAGGGCCGGTTGGCGATGGTGCAAACCGACCTGAGTAGCGAGTCAGCGAAACATCGTTTCCCTTCTGCGCAAAAGCCAAGCTGAGCTTGGCTGAGGAATCATCAACAGTCACAATTAACCGTTATTTTGCTTCTCTTTGATCTCTGCAAGTGTTTTGCAGTCGATACATAAAGTCGCTGTTGGACGCGCCTCTAAACGACGTAAACCGATTTCGATACCACAAGTTTCGCAGAAACCGTAGTCATCATTTTTGATCGCTTCAATTGATTGTTCAATTTTACGAATCAATTTACGTTCACGGTCACGGGTACGAAGTTCAATCGCAAATTCTTCTTCTTGCGTAGCACGGTCGTTTACGTCAGGAAGTGCAGTATTTTCATCCTGCATGGTATTGAGTGTACGATCAACTTCAGACATCAACTCAGCTTTCCAAGCCAACAGAATTTGGCGGAAATGCTCAAGCTGACCTTCAGACATGTATTCTTCATTTTTTTTAGGCTGATAAGGCTCAATACCAAATAAGCTAGCAGTAGAACCACCTTCAGTCGCCTTTGGCTTTGTTTTGCGCACGCGTTTCGTAGACTTCTCATCTACTACATCAGTTTGTTCGTCTAAGACTTGATTTTGGTTGTCATTCGCCATATAGGGCATTCCTCATCATATGCATATATCTATACGCAAAAAATATGGTGATATGCAAGTTTTTTATCCACCCACCACAGAGATTCCCCCTGCGGGGGTCGTCATCATATAGACTTTTTTTGCTTATTGATAGTCTTTGATGTTTGGATTCTAACTATCACTTTTCCTTTAGATGCCATAAAGTAAAGCAAAAAAATCAAATTGAAAAGTTAATAACCTGAAATTTCGGCATTAATTTGAGCTTGTTTGATTTTGACCCTTAAAACTTCAGTTTTGAACGCGCCAGTATCTTTTAAATGCAGTACCCGATAGCCCGGTAAGCTTTGATCTATGGCAAAATTTTCACTGAACGGCTTAAATTGTACGCTGGTTGATGGCGTTGATAAAAACTGGACACCATGCCATTCATTACATGAATCTTGATGCACATGTCCGCACAAAACAATTTTGACATTAGCGTGTTTAGCAATGACATCCATTAAATGTTCAGCGTTCTTAAGTTTATGCTGATCAATCCAATGTGACTGCATTGCAAACGGATGATGATGGCAGGCAATAATGATGTGCTGTGAAGGATGTTCAGTCAGCAGCTGATCTAATTGTTCAAGTTGTTGAGCAGAGACCCAGCCATCCACCTTTCCTTTGACAGCACTGTTGAGCAAAATCATGCTCCATTTACCCAAATGGATAATATGTGCTTGGTTTTGGTTTTGATGAAAAGGGAAATGCTCCGCATCATCGTGATTGCCAGGAATTTGGTAAAACGCGAGTTTTTGTTGCTGCATAAATTGAGTATAACGAGCATAAGTCGTCTGTACCGGCACTTGCGCAAGATCGCCAGTATGCACGAGAGCATCAACATGATTGTGATGAAGCTGAATATGCTGTATCACATCATGAAAGCTTTGTTCTGGATTCATACGAACAAACTCAAGATCTTCCTGATCCATCAAATGTGTGTCCGAGATCTGAATGATCGTCCAGTCGAATTGTTCTGAGTCCCTTAAAGTCATGTCCTTCCCCTTAGACATTCCTTGTAGTATGTAATTGCTGTTGCAGCCATTGCAAGGCCATAATGACAGGTGCGTTCTTTAGCCGACCATTGGTCAATAAAGTTGGAATATCTGCATAAGCTAAAATATGCAGTTGAATATTTTCACCTTCATCTGGCATGCCAAATACTCCACCTTGTTCTGGTAATTCTGCTTCTGCACTATATAGATGAAATAATTCTGCACAAGCGCCAGCCGATGGATAAAAGCTAAAAAGGTGCTGAAGGGTGTTTAATTCACAGCCTGACTCTTCCAAACTTTCACGGCGGATACAGCTTTCAGGCGATTCATCTCCGTCAAGTACACCTGCAATAATTTCCAGTTGCCATGGTGACTCAGCATCATCAATTGCACCAATACGGAATTGTTCAATTAAGGCAAATTTTTGTTGTTGATGGTTATAAATCAATACACCAGCCGCTTCTGGGCGATGAATTAATTCACGTTGAATGGTTGGAATCATCTCTTGGCGGTTGAATAAGCGATGTCGCAATTGAACTTTTTCGACCTGAATGAAGCCTTTAAATACGTGCTCACGTCCTTCAAGGCAATAGTCTTTATTGTTATAGGTGGCCTGTTTAATAATATTCATAAGCTCTAATCAGGATGAAACGTTTCATTTCATCCTAACCGAGATTTTGTTGAATACAAAAGATTTTTTTTAGACTTTAGACTTTATGGTACAACTTTTGACCTTGGGCATGATAGGCATCTTTCATGCTTTGATAGCCGGTTTCAATCTCTGTACGTTGTTCCGTGGAAGTCTCTGTATTTTGTTGATTTTTTGCATAATCTCTCACATTTTGAGTGATTTTCATCGAGCAAAACTTAGGGCCACACATTGAACAGAAATGCGCAGATTTATGTGCTTCTTTTGGCATGGTTTCATCATGCATATTTCGTGCAGTGTCAGGGTCTAGGCTTAAGTTAAACTGATCTTCCCAGCGGAATTCGAAGCGTGCTTTTGATAAGGCATTGTCACGGGCCTGTGCACCCGGATGGCCTTTAGCAAGGTCTGCGGCATGAGCTGCAATTTTGTAGGTGATAATGCCATCTTTAACATCCTTTTTATCTGGCAGACCTAAATGCTCTTTTGGCGTTACATAGCAGAGCATTGCTGTGCCATACCAGCCAATCATAGCTGCACCAATGGCGGAGGTAATATGGTCATAACCGGGTGCAATATCTGTTGTAAGCGGCCCTAAAGTATAAAAAGGTGCTTCTTGGCAGACTTCAAGTTGAAGATCCATGTTTTCCTTGATCATGTGCATAGGTACATGGCCAGGGCCTTCAATCATGACTTGTACATCATGTTTCCAAGCACGGTGGGTCAGTTCACCTAATGTTCGTAATTCGCTAAATTGGGCTTCATCGTTGGCATCTTGAATACAGCCTGGACGTAAGCCATCTCCTAGACTAAATGAAACGTCATAGGCTTTCATGATTTCGCAGATTTCATCGAAATGCGTATACAAGAAGTTTTCTTTATGATGTGCTAAACACCACTGCGCCATGATTGAGCCGCCACGCGATACAATTCCAGTGAGTCGATTGGCTGTTAGAGGGACATAACGCAGTAGTACACCTGCATGGATGGTGAAGTAATCGACCCCTTGTTCTGCTTGCTCAATTAAGGTGTCTTTAAAGATGTCCCAAGTCAGGTCTTCAGCAACACCATCAACTTTTTCTAAAGCTTGGTAGATGGGTACGGTGCCAATCGGTACCGGAGAGTTTCGTATAATCCATTCACGGGTTTCGTGAATATTTTTACCCGTTGACAGGTCCATGATGGTGTCTGCGCCCCAACGCGTTGCCCAAGTCATTTTTGACACTTCTTCATCAATGCTCGAACCGAGTGCTGAGTTACCAATGTTGGCATTGATTTTCACTAAGAAATTACGGCCAATGATCATTGGCTCACACTCAGGATGGTTGATGTTGGCAGGAATAATGGCACGACCTTCAGCCACTTCCTGACGCACAAATTCAGGGGTAATTTCAGTTAAGTTTTTTGCCCCGAAGTTTTGTCCGGCATGTTGACGTGCATCGACACCGTCACGTTGACGCTGATTTTCACGAATCGCGATGTATTCCATTTCAGGAGTGATGATACCTTGTTTGGCATAATGCATTTGTGTGACATTGTGTCCGCGCTTCGCTCGGCGTGGTTTTGAAATATGAGCAAAACGGATGTTGGCCGTACGAATATCGCGTAAGCGTTCTTGACCAAATGTTGAGGTTAGGGTGTCAAGGATTTCAGTATCGTTACGCGATTCAATCCAGTTTTCACGGACATTCGGTAAACCTTGATTCAGATCAATCTGTACCGCTGGGTCGGTATAAACGCCAGAAGTGTCATAGACCATAATCGGCAAGTTTTTTTCGCCGCCTAGACCTGTTGGCGTGTCCGTTAATGCAATTTCACGCATTGGTACCTGAATATCAGGGCGTGAACCTTCAATATAGACTTTACGAGATGCGGGTAAAATTCGTGTCAGATCTTTGGCATCTTGCTCATGTTGAGCAGCGCGATCAGCAGCGGTGAGATTCGTTAATTGGTTCATTGCAATGATCCTTATGAAATGACATCAACGAATCAAGCACGACCAAAAACGTGGCGGTTTTTCCCTGGCAGTACAGGTTAAAATTGTGGCTTCAGTTTTCAGATGGCTTGATTCCTACGCAGGTATTAACCTGATCAGGTTCAACGGTACTCATCCTCAAATTTGGCAAGCCAAATTTAGATGATCTCAGCAGGAAATTACCTGCGCTCCGTCAAGCTTTGGGCGGATATTAGCATGAAGAATCGGCAAATACAGTGTCATTTTTAACAGTTCTTAAAGAACACGACAGTTGCCCAGATAATTTAATGCTGGCAGCAAGGCAGGCTTAATAACAAAATGGCCTTAAGGTGATATGAATATTGTCTGAAGTATTGTCTGATGAGATGAGATGAGATTAAGAAGATGAACTGAGGCACAGCGCATCTTTAAAGCAATCTTTTTTATAATTCGGGGATGGATTTTTTAGCCCAATCGCTGCCTGTACTTGTTGAGCACTATGAGTGGTATTTTGCTCAAGTAGTTTCAGGAATTGGCGTGATTGATCCGCTATACGTGATTGATTCAGTTTAGCCAGCTTTTCGATTTCTTCTAAGGAGCTGGCTTGGATACTGAGGCGATCTGAAAAATCGTTTGATACCGGTGTATCTTGCATACCAGTAAACAAAAATTGGCTGTACAGGTACAACAATTGTTGAGCATCTTTTTGATAAGGACTTTCTGGATACTGCTTGAGATAGTCTTCCCAAAATAAAGCACGTGTTGCAATTTCTTGCGGTTCAATCATGAGGGTTTGTTGTAAAAAGACGGGTTGTAGGTTTTGTTCCGCCAGTTTTTCAATAAAGGCTTGCTCGGCATCACTCATATAAGGTGCAAAGACTTTGGCCAAATATTCAGGGCTGCGACGATACTGTAATTGTCCTGCACCGGCATCGAATAATTCCACATAGGCTTGACCTTTATGTTTGAGAAGGTATTGATCGCGAAGAGTCAATTGCTCGTAATGGCTTTGCTGAATGGTCGGGTGCTGTGCCATATCAAAAGCAAATTGTTCAAAAGCCATTTGCTGCTGTGCAGTGCGTTCAACGTGTAAAAAATTACGATACATTTGGTTAGATAAAACTAATAATTTTTTTTGTTGATCAGCTTCTAATAAAGGTAAACAAACTTTTAAATCTTGGTTAATTTGTTCAAGTGCAAAAGTGGTGCGTTGATCGTCAATTTCTTGCATATTCTTTTCAAGCTTCTGACACAGTAAAGACAAATCCACTGCTTCATTTTGAACAGTTTTTTTGTTCGGAAATTCTTGTGCAGGCTGGGGTTCAGGCTGTTGTTGGCATCCAAGCAACATGCTGAAAGACAGGCAGAGTACGCTGAATTTTACTGGCAGATTAAAAAGTTTTGACACAATGACCCGATGCGATAGAGATGAAGTTTGTCCGATGGAATGCCGACTATTTTATAGATGAAACGGGCGCATTATGTGTACTATTATGCAGTTGTTTGTTACAGCGTTGTGAGTAATGTCGAAAAACACCTAAAAACGCGATAAATTGTCTAAGTTGATGTAAAAAATTAATAAAAATCATACGCAAGTTTGCAGATTTATGATTAGTATCTGCTTAGTTTTAAATTTAAATATTCAGCCTTGGGTATTTGAATGTTAGGAATTTACGAAAAAAAATGAACAAAAAATTGGTTTTAAGTGCCTGTTTACTTTTGACGAGTCCATGGAGTTTTGCATTGGATCTTGTCGAGGCTTACGAACGTGCAAAACAAGCAGATCCCAATTGGCAGGCCAATAAACTGCAATATGAAGCAGATAAACTCAATTTAGGTATTGCGAACGGCAACTTACTGCCGACGGTCACAGTCTCAGGTAATGTTACACGTAAAAATCAAAATGCCAATCAAAGTGGAGCTCAAGCCGACTTGTTCATGCCTGATAGTACGACGTCCAAACAAATCGCGTTGACTGCGCGCCAACCTTTGTTTCGTTGGGATGCGTGGGAAGGTTTAAAACAGGTTAAAACATCAATCAATCTCAGTGAAATTAATTTAAAAATTCAAAAACAACAGCATTTATTAAATGTTTCAGAAGCGTATTTTAATGTGTTGCGACAACAAGCGCTTACAGTTGCAAATTTACAAGAAGAACAAGCGCTGTCTGAACAATTGCGTATGATGAATGCGAAGTTGAAAGAAGGTTTGGTGGCAAAAAGTGATGTCAGTGAAGCCAATGCACAGTATCAAAATGCGCGTGCCAATCGTATGGCGACCAATGTTCAATTGGTTTTGGCGCAGGAGCAACTACAACAGTTTATTGGGCCATATCGTGAAAATTTAGCCGTATTACGTGAAGATTTTGAATTTCAAAAACCTGTACCAAATAATGTGCAAGCATGGGAAGAATTAGCGCAAGGCCAGAATCTTGGCATTTTACAAGCGCATTTGCAAAAGCGTTATGCTGAAGATGGCAAACGCGTGGAAAAGGCTGCACTTTACCCACAGATTGAAGCGGTGGGGACTTATGGCTATAACAAGCAAAGTCCTGAATCGATCATGTCGCAAGACGGTCAATTTGATCAAATTGGCATTGAAATGAATTGGAATGTGTTTAATGGTGGCCGTACACAAAAATCCATACGGCAAGCGGCAGTCAACGTTGAGAAAAGCCAAGCACAAGTCGATGCTGCAATACGTAATGCAGAAACGGATGTAAAAAAAGCATATATGCAGGTTGAAACAGATCAGGCCAAGCTACAAGCTCGTAAAGCTGCAATGCAGTCTTCATCTCAAGTGTCTTTGGCTTCACAAGCGCAGTATCAAGAAGGTTTAAAAACTATGGTGGATGTGTTGTTGGCTCAGCGCAATGCATTTTCAGCTCGACAAGACTATTTAAACTCTAAGTATGATTATTTGCTACATGTACTTGAATTGAAAGCATCTGTAGGGAAATTGACCGAAGCTGATTTAGTTGAAATGAATGCATGGCTAGTTGATCAATCCAATCAACCTTCAATTTTGTTAAAGAAATGACTTTCGTCATAAAAGTTTCATAATGAATATGCTTTAATATTGCACGCAATTCTGCCGATTCATATTGCTGTGGAGATCATCCTTTGCCAAATAATCCTGTTTTAAATCATCATATTTCTTCACAATTTAATGAAGAGCTACAGGATGTTCATACCAAATTTATGACTATGGGTGGTTTGGTTGAACAGCAAGTGGCAAATGCCATTCATGCACTTTTGGACACAGATGCATCTATGGCAATTGATGTGCAGTTTCAAGACAATGCTGTCAACCGTATGGAAACAGAAATTGATGAAGCATTGACATTGATTTTAGCTCGTCGTCATCCAGCTGCAATTGATTTGCGTATGGTGATCGCTATGTCAAAAGCCAATACCGACTTAGAGCGTATTGGTGATGAAGCTGCAAAAATTGCTCGTATTGCCCAGAGTTTATGTGAAGAGGGTGGTTCACCACGTGGCTACATGGAAACACGCCATATTGGTAACCAAGTCCGTGTCATGATTCATGATGCACTAGATGCGTTTGCTCGTTTAGATGTTGATCAAGCTTTACGTGTGTTACTGGCGGATGCCGATATTGATCGTGAGTATCAGTCTGCGACGCGTACATTAATGACTTATATGATTGAAGATCCACGTCATATTACACGTGTTATGAATGTCTTGTGGGTGTTGCGTTCGCTTGAGCGTATTGGTGACCATGCACGCAATATTTCTGAGCAGGTGATTTATATGGTGAAAGGCTTAGACGTACGCCATACCAGCGTGGAAGAAATTGAACAGAAAGTTCAACGTTAATCACATCTGAACCCCCAGTTCTAAAAAGCCCATCAGTTGATGGGCTTTTTTTTAATGCAGAAGAGAGGCTGGTTTAACTATGTGTATCTTCATCCTCTTCAAAGGTACGGGCAATTTTTTCAATATTTAAACTTTTAGCCATCGCATCAAAGATCTCTTTATACACACCATCTTGGTGATAAAGCGCGTCATGCTCACCATGCTCAGCTATTTCACCCTCTTTCATGACATAGGTGTAATCCGCATCGATAATTTGCGACAAACTATGAGAAATAATAATGACAGTTCGCCCTTGTTTGATCTCGTCTAAACTTTGCTTAATTTGTTCAGTGGCAATCGCATCTAAACTTGCAGTGGGTTCATCTAAGAAAATAATCGGTGGATTTTTTAAGAACATGCGCGCCAAGGCGATACGTTGTTGTTGCCCCCCTGAAAGCATCAGCGCATCGGCATCATAGCCATTCGGCAGTTGTAAAATTTGTTCATGAATTGATGCTTTACGTGCGGCCTGCATCACGTCTTCGGTACTGGCATCGGTTTTGCCGTAGCGGATATTGTCAAAAATGGAGCCTTGGAAAATATGATTTTTTTGTAATACTAAGCCAATATGATCACGAAGATATTGTGTGTCGATATCTTTTAAATCTATGCCGTCAATGGTTATGGTGCCACTTTGCGGTTCAAAAAATTTATCTAACAAACTGATGAGCGTGGATTTTCCTGCACCAGATAAGCCAACTAAAGCAGTAATTTTATTAGGCTGAATGGTCATATTGATATTTTTCAGCGCATGGTGTCCATTCGGATAATAAAACTCGACATTGCTTAAATCGAACTGACCATGAATATTGGGTTTCTGTGTACCTGATTGTTCGATTTCGTCATCAGCCTCTAAAATCTTAAAGAAACTTTCTGAATAAATCATCGCGTCGTTCACTTCGTCATAAATACGATGTAAGGAGCGTATAGGGGCAGAGACGTTATTGAATAACAAGACGTGAAACATAATCATGCCAATACTCATTTGGCCATCAAGTACAAAATAAGCGGTCAAAATGATAATCAACACAATGCCAATTTGCTCGATAAAGGTCTTTAACCCATCAAACAAAAAACTGATTTGACGTGTTTGCATTTGATTGTCTGTGAGTTCTTTTTGTAATTTCAGCTGTTTCTCAGACTCAATACTTTCACGGTTAAATGATTTAATGACGGTGATCGAGTTAATAATACCGAGAATACCCTGACTTTTCTTTTCACGACCATCACGTAAATTACGTCGCCATCCACCTAGTTTTTGTGCTTGTTTGAAGGTGAGCCAGAAATAGATGGGTACAATACAGGTTGCCACCAAGCCAACATAGAAGTTGGCATAGTACATTAAGCCTAAAGCCACAATTGCACTGGTAAATAACGGTAAAATATCAATAAAAAATATTTGTACCAAACGTGTTAAAGAACCAATACCACGGTCGATACGCGTTTGTAATTTGCCAGCTTGATTGTTGTCATCATTAAAAAAAGCAAGGCGATAGGTCAGAAACTTTTCGATAATGCCTTGGGCTAAGTCTTGTGAAACCAAAATCCGCAGTTTTTCACCATAAAATTTTTGTCCAAATTGAACAAAAGCATTGATGATTTCTTTGCCTAATAAGATCACGCTAATGGTGATCAGAATATGCCAACCTTCAGCTAAACCTAAGCCTTGTTCGACTAGGCGATTAATACTATCAACAGCGTATTGCAAGGTGAGTGCATTGACCTGCGCGGTAAAAGAACCAATCAAGGTCATAATTAAAGTTGCAATCACCAAAATGCGATACGGTCTTACAAACGGTCTGAGCTTCTGAAACACATTCCATAAATTCATAAGCGATTATTTTTATTGTGAATAATTAAATTGAGTCTATGCCTGAAAAAATTATGCGACAAGTGATGACTTTGTATTGATTTGTGTCTGCGTTCATTGAGTTAAACTAAGCACTCATCATTATATTTTTGTGTGTGTTCTGAATATAGGTGTTTCAAATGAATTTAGACTTATTCAGTCCGATGCAACAAGACAATATCTTGCCATATGATGGGCAAGTACAAGACTATGGCCTAATTTTGAATACACAGGATAGTAAAAAGTACGCACAGTATTTTTTACAGCATTTGGCCTGGCAACATGATGAAGTAATCTTACATGGTCAATACTATAAAACGGATCGTAAAGTGGTTTGGTATGGCGATGCTAAGTATCAGTACCGTTATTCAGGCATGTTTAAACAGGCACTGATTTGGCAACCCGCCTTGTTGCGTTTAAAACAACATATTGAAAAATTGGTGGGGCACGAATTTAATTCCTGTCTTGCCAACCTGTATGAAAATGGGTTGCAGGCGGTCGGTTGGCATAGTGATGATGAACCATCTTTAGTGTCTCCGGATCAACAAGTGGTTATTGCCTCATTAAGTTTTGGTGCGAGCAGAAAATTTTGTTTTAAACATAAGTCGACTCAAGAAAAAGTTGAGATGATGTTACAGAGTGGTCAGTTGATCGTGATGCGTGGGCAAACTCAACGTCATTGGAAACATGCCATTATGAAGTCGACTAAAATTACAGAACCAAGAGTAAATCTGACTTTTCGTTATTTTTATCCTGAGTAAGGATGTAATGGAAGGTGTAATTTAAGGCATAAAAAAGCCCATACTGTGATGAGCTTTTTTAATTTCTCTGAGGAGAATTAAATTAGGAACGCTGTATTCAATGGTATAAATGAACACAAGAGCTGCTAAAGAACGATAATCATATTATGAGAATTTAAATTAAAAATATAATTATTAAATTCAATTAAATTGATTGATTCCTCAGATTAAACAAATTTAATCTTTACAACGAGACTAAATCTGTACAGATTTATAGGCTCTCATCCTCTTCAGTCATCGCGCTATATTTTTTTTCAATACGCATCGCGCTGTCTTGCATCATTTCCACCAATTTTTGAAAGTTCATAAATTCAAAACGGTTTTTAGATGCTAAAAGTGTCAAAGCTAACGGTGGCTCTTTACTGGAAAATTTGACTGGAATAGACAGGCTCGACATGTTTGGATCAACTTCACCATTAGAAAAATAATAGCCCTGCTTCTTGATCTTCTTCATCAGTAGCATGAACTCTTCTTCACTGTGGGCGAAGCCAACTTGTGCTAATTCATCAGAAAAGCGTTGGTAGTAATCTAAAATCCGCTGTTTAGGTAGTTGTGACAAAATAACTTTTGCAGATGAGCCTTTATACATTGGACGCGGGCTGCCGCGACCATAAGCCAATGCGGTATAGTCTTTGTACAGTTCATGATGCACATCAATGCAAGAATCTAGATTCAGGTGGGTCAACAGGCAACATGATTCTGTACGCTGCACAATTTCTTTCATGAAAGGAATACTGATTTGCACCAAAGGATCGGTGGTGCGAGAGATAAAATCTAGAACAGCAATTTTGGAACCGAGAATGTAATCCCCTGAAGTGCCACTTAAACGTTGTAACAACTCAGCAGACACCAGCTCTTTTAAATAACGGTAGCTCGTTGGTTTAGATAACCCCAATTCTTCACTAATAATGTCCACATTAATGACAGGACGTGAGACGGAGTATAAATCGAGCACGGTGAGAATTTTACCAAAACTGGAGAGCGCCATAAGAACCTGCTTGGTCAAAATAAAAATAAAATCAGTTAAGTTACTTTATAACAAATTGCGCGCGGTGATGCTGTGCTTTTCTACGTAACACATCGATATGGGCATTAAATGATGATTGTATGGTTAAGTTTCATGATAAATCATCAGTCGAACGTAGAATTATTTGTTATAAAAATACATAAATTATCATATTAAGATATTTTAATTGACATATATAATTATATTTGAAAAAATTGGTTCGAAAATATCCTATATTGATTAAGTAATCTGCATTGAGATAATGCGGTGAGATATTTTCTATTATTCCTATTCAAGTGACTGATTCCACTCACGAATAGCTTCTAAATTTTTGAACAAATATTCATCTAAGTCCTGATGGTTTGGGCAATTCATTGTGTGCTTCGCGACACGATGTGATGACTTATTTGCTTTAAAAGATGCCTCATAGAGAATACATATGTTGCTAACGAAACAAATACTCGCTTTTCGGCCCAATCGTTTGGACTGGATATTTGCGTTTAAAACGTTTACAGCAGGGATGTTGGCTTTATATGTGGCATTCGAACTGAATTTAACTTATCCCATCTGGGCGATTGGGACGGTATTTGTTATTGCAAATCCATACTCAGGTATGACGTCATCGAAAAGTATCTATCGCGTTTTAGGGACTTTTTTAGGTGCTGCTGTGTCGGTCGTGGCCATGCCACATCTGATCCACATGCCCGTCTTATTTACCGTATTTCTAGCGGTTTGGGTTGGCTTTTGCTTATATTTATCATTACTTGACCGTACACCCCGTAGTTATGTGTTTTTGCTGGCAGGTTATACCACCGTCATCATTTGCTATAACGTGGTGTACTTCATAGATACCGCTTCTATTTTTGATATGGCGGTAGGCCGCTTTTTAGAGATTACTGTCGGTGTGGTCTGTAGCGCACTGGTGGGCACCACAATTTTTCCAATGCATATTGGCCCAGCAGTAGAAGGCCGAGTTTTAAAAACTTTTCAAGATACCAAAGCGATTTTTGACCGTATTTTGCAAGATGCATCAGAGCTGGATAATTATTCTAAGTCTTTGGGAACAATAGCCCGTGATATTGCCGATATTCATGTTATGGCAGTGCATTTATCCTACGAAAAATCGACTTTGCAAGGGATGACTCGCCCGCTACAGGAAATGCTACATCAACTCAGTTTGTTGGTGTGTAATTTGGTAGCGATGTCGGAGCGCATAAAACAATTGGATGAGGTCGATGGACGCTATCGTCTAAATTTGGCCAAAGCACATGCGCATATTTCTGATTTTTTACAAGATCGGCATGAGATTGATGAAGCTACGCTGAATCAATTACCAGAACATTTTGAAGCAGACTTTGCTGCAATTATGGCGAATTCACATCCGTCTCAACAGATTATGTTGGGTAGCTTAAAAATGGATATCCGCCATTTTATTCAAAATGTGCGCGCGGTGAAATTGTTGTGGCAACGTATTCAATGCGGTGATTCAACCTTGCCCGCAATGTTAATGCCAATGAATACGACGCCTTATCCAACATTACATCGTGATGCTGGCGTGGCGATTCGTGGTGGAATTTCAGCATGTTTAATTGTGTTGATTGCTACGGTTTTTTGGATTGTCAGTGGCTGGAAAGCAGGCTTTATGATGGCTGAAATGGCGGCCATTAGTGCATGTATTTTGACGTCCATGGACAACCCTGTACCTGCTTTGAAAATGTTTATCCGTGCCAATTTATATGCAGGGGTGATGGTGTTTATATATGCCTACGGCATATTTCCGCATGTGACTGTATTTTGGCAGTTAATCGTGGTGCTAGCGCCATTTGTAATGTATTGCCTGATGTTGTTTTTACATCCACCGCTAACAGGAATTGGTTTGCCATTGTTAATGGGAACCATTATGGGGCTGAACTTCCAGAACCGTTATAGCCTCGATCAAGTATTTTTCTTTGATGCTTCGATAGGGACAGTTATTGGTCCCATTATTTCAGTATTTATCATTCATCTGGTTCGTGCGATGTCTCCAGATATTACAGCACAGCGTATTTTAGCCCTGCACTATAAAGCTATACGTCAAGCGTTGTATTTGCCGTATGGGCTGCAATTCCGTATTCATTTACGTAGCATGCTCGACCGTATTGGGGTGTTAAATAGCAAAATTGTGCAATCTGATCCATTAAAACAATACATTCAATTGGCTTTGGTAGAATCCAGTGCAGTGGTTGATTTACCGCGTTTACAAGAGTTGAAAAATAAATTTGATGTAGAGCATCCGATCGTGGTGGCTTTAGAAGACCTGCAACAGGATTTAGATGAATATTTCCGTGCTAAAGAGAATGCTCAACATCATTTGATTGCTGATTTACAGCAGCAAATGATTGAAAAAATACAACAGTTGCATGTCGCAGCTTCTGAACTTGAACAACAAGATATAAGTCTGAGAATTCAATATTCTTTAAATAATATTCAAAGTAGTTTGTGCCATGTTTTGCACAGTTACCCAACCAAAACTGAAATCGGGAGTGTGTAATGGGTGAGCTCAATATCTATGGCGTTTATGTTCCGATTTTATTGATACAAGCCGTGTTGGCGTATGTGTTACTGCGCATTGTCATGTTTGGGGGCGACCGTTTGGTGGAACAGGGGTGGATTGCGCAACCGAATATTTTTTACCTGTGTGTATTTGTCGTTTTGCTGTGGTTGGTGCATTACGCTTGTATTTTGTGCCAAATCTAGGCCAATGTTCTGAAATGATTGAGGTGAATTCATGAATACTGTCAACGTACGTAAATTCGTACGCCCCATTTTATTAATCATTGTGGTCTGCGTGGCATTAATGGCTTTAAAACATATTTGGGATTATTACAATTCTGAACCATGGACACGCGATGGTCGTGTACGTGGAGATGTGATTCAAGTTTCGTCAGATGTTTCAGGCTTGGTTACAGAGGTCTTGGTACAAGATAATCAGCAAGTGAAAAAGGGACAAGTACTGTTTCGTATTGATGTGGCACGCCAAGCTTTAGATGTCGAACAAGCAAAGTCTGATTTAGCAAAAGCCAAAGCTGAACTTGCAGGCGCAGAAGCAGAATTGGCCGCATCTAAAGCCAATTTGGTGAAATCACAGGCCAATATTCATTTGGCAGATAAAAATGCCAACCGCTATGCCAACTTAATGGATGGAGCAATTTCGAAACAAGAGCAAGATCAAATGTTTGCAGCGCGTGATCAATCACATGCTGAACATGAACAAACTGCTGCAGCCATCGAGCAAGCCAAAGCCAATGTGATTCAACAAAAAGCATTAATTGAAGTGGCTAATAGTAATTTGCATTTAGCGCAGTTGAATTTAAAACGCTCTGCTGTGATTGCGCCGAATGATGGCACATTGTCGAATTTTGAATTAAAGGCAGGGAATTACGTCAAAGTTGGGCAGGCGGTTGCAGCATTAATTGATCGTGAGCAAATGTACGTGGTGGGCTATTTTGAAGAAACCAAACTAGATAAAATCAATGTTGGTGCGCCTGCAAGCGTTCAGCTCATGGGGAGTTCAGAGACTTATAAAGGGCATGTACAAGGTGTGGCAAGTGGTATTGAAGATCGTGAACGTACTTCAACAAACGGTCTTTTGGCCAATGTCAATCCAACCTTCAGTTGGGTGCGTTTAGCACAACGTGTTCCTGTGAAAATTGTATTGGATGAAGTGCCGCATGATCAATTGGCCTTTGTGGCGGGACGTACTGCGACTGTGCATATTATCGATAAAAAATAAAATCAAAGACTGTTCATTTTCAATCATTTTATAAATTTCAGCACTCAATCATCATAAAAAAAGCATCCTCAAGAGGATGCTTTTTTTATATCGGTTAATGCTTTTTTCAGCTTAAGGTTTTACCCCAACTGGATTGCGATACCAACTTTCTATAAATAACGCAGCTGCGATACTGTCGGCTGAAATATTTTTACCGCGACCTTGCGCTTGGTAGTGTCCCAATTCGTCCCGTGCTTCACGTGTAGTTAATCGTTCATCTACCATTAGGGTTTCAATATTGGTCTGATGACGTAAACGGCGCGCGAATTTACGTGCCCGCGTTGAAAGTTCAGATTCACTGTCATCCATATTGAGAGGTAGGCCAATAATGAACAAATCGGGTTGATATTGCTTCACAATTTTAAGCAAGTTATCCCAATTAGGAATACCATCTTTCATCGGGAAGAGCGGAAGTGGATTGGCGCTTTCAATCAGTGCTTGTCCTACTGCCATCCCTGTTTTCTGTGTGCCAAAGTCGAAGGCCATAATCATTTGATGCGTTGCTGTTTCAGGCATGTCCAATCTCAGACGATAACCACATACGGTCAACCCCCATTTTTTTATAGGCGGCATCCCAACGGTCGTCATAAGGTAAGTTAAAAATTAAATCCATATCTGAGTCGCAAATGAGCCAATCACCACGAGTGATCTCTTCTTCAAGCTGGTTTTTACCCCAACTGGCATAGCCTAACGCTACTTGATAACGACCAACACCTTCATTGTGGGCAATTGCATCTAAAATATCTTTGGATGTGGTTATACAAACATTTTCACCAATTGCGATCGATGAATGCCAAGTCGGTTGACCGGTGTGAAGAACAAAACCTGCTTCTGGGCGTAAAGGGCCACCTTGCAACACTTCATGAGGTCGCACATTATCCGCCTCAATTTCGAGATCATTCAAGAGTTCTTTAATTTGCAAGCCAGATGGACGGTTAATAATTATACCTTGAGCACCATCTTCGTCATGACGCGCAAGGTAGATCACGGTATTGGCAAAAAAATCGTCGCTCATGTCTGGCGGAGCAATTAGGCAGCGATGCGTCAGGTATTGTTTTGTCACCAGGGGCATTCTCCTTTTATTCTTGGTGGAGCCAAGTATTGTTTTACTTGATGCTTTCAACTTACAAGAGAAATACGTATTCACCAAATGATTTTGCAAAGAAAGATAGAATTTATCACCGGATAGGCTGGTTTTATCTGAGTAAAAATGATGAATTGGGCAGTGAAATGGCGATATTCAGATACGTATTTACATCATAACCCTGCATAATCCATTCGAGCTGAGTTGCTAAAATAGTCTTTAAGCAAACGATATGTATGTTTAGAGATTAGGGTGATTAAATGAAAATAAGTCATAAAATGATCGTTTTATGTTTTTTGGGTTGTATCTCAAATGCATCCTTTGCTGATCTTGCGACACTACAAAAGCAAGAGTCTAAAGTCATTCAACAATTTCAAAAATCTAATTTTTATGAAGTGAATACTGATATTGAACAGGCCGTAGTCAGACTCATTGCCAATGATCCAAGTAGCTTTAAACATAATTTTGCCCAGTTAGAAAAACAAGGCTATGTGCATATCCAGTATTCACCTGACAAAAAACTGAAATTTTATAGTTTTGATGTTTCGGGTGGTGGAACGATGGGTGAGTGGAGTAATTATGTACAATATGCTACCGCTAAAACTCAGCACTTAGATGAATTTGAATCAGGTTATATCAATCAAATACAGCCAGTACGTGTTCAAAATAAAACTGTTTATTTGGTGCGAAGCTACTATAAAGGCGATAGTTGTACCGGTGTACATCATTTAAGAGCAGTAGAAATTGGCCCGAAGCAATTACTCAAATCCTATGTATTCAACACCAAGCAAAAGAATTTGCATGAAATATCCGTTGATTACGATTGTCGTTATGATCAAGAGCGTAATAATCAGCAAAATTATATAAAAGTTGCTGCTAAGCAGGTTGATGTAATGCTGTTAAATCAGAAGCTACAACCACAGCATCGTTATTTGCGCTATAGCTTGGGTTCAAAAGGATTCGTTTATCAAGGTATTGTTAAATAAAAAAGTATTTTTTATTTAATTAGAAAACTTCGTCTATAAAAAGCCTCGTTCATACTTGAACAAGGCTTTTTAAAATCATTAAAATATTAACTGTGTTGAAACTTTAATTGACGTAAGTGCTTGGCGTGTTGCAATGTGGTATCGCTTATTTCGACACCGCCTGTCATGCGTGCTAATTCTAGAATGCGCTGTTCTTCTTCCAAGTCCACAATTGTACTGCTAGCTGGGTCTGTCTGACGTTTTTTCACCAACAGATGTTGATCAGATTGCGCTGCAACTTGGGCCTGGTGAGTAATACATAAAATTTGCACATGTTGAGCAAGATCAGCTAAGAGACGGCCAACGATTTCTGCTGTACCACCACTGATCCCGACATCAATTTCATCAAAGACTAAAACTTCTGAATCGGTTTTCTCAGCATTCATCACTTGCATGACCAATGCAATACGAGACAATTCACCACCTGAGGCAACACGTGCCAAGGGCTGTGCAGGAATCCCTTTGTTGGCAGTAAATAATAATTGTATGAAACTTAGACCTTCACTGGATGCTTGCTCTAAAGGCTCAAATTTAAATTCAAAATGGGCTTCAGGTAGCGCAAGTTGTTTGACTTGCTCAGTGAGTTGTTTCGCGAGCGAAGTTGAACCTTCACGGCGAATATTATCCAAATGCTGTGCTTTGGCTAAAAAGTCTTGATGTGAAACTTCGACTTGTTCTGCAAGGGTTTCAGGATCTTCCAATTGATGTAATTGTTCAAGCTCGGTTTGCCACTGTTCGTACTCGGCTTTTAAATCTTCTGGCTGGGTACGATATTTACGTGCTAGGCGATGGAAACCTTCAAGTTGAGTGTTCAATTCTTCCATACGCTCAGGGTCGAAACTTTGACGATCCATGAATTGACGTAAATTTGCTGTGGCATCTTCCATCTCACTTTGTGCATTCAGCAGTGAAGCATGAATTTCTGAAAGTTGGTCACTTCGTCCTGCATGTGATTCGAGACGACGTAAAATGGAAGAAACTTCCTGATTGATATTTTGTTCTGCTTCATCTAGCGCATTTAAGCTATATGAACAATCTTGCATGATATGTTCATGATGGCTGAGGCGATCAAATTCTTGTTCAATTTCTTTGTAATCTTGCTGAACTGTGTCTTCAAGTTCTTCGAGTTGTAATTCAAGCGTTTCAATGCGCTGTTTACGTGTCGCTTGTGCATCTAAGGCAGCTTGATGCTGACGAATATCTTTTTGCCATTTACTATATGCATCACGCACATTTTGTGCAGGTTCATATAGGTTGTAATAACGGTCTAGCCAATGCTTTGGATAGGGCGGTTCTAGTAACTGCTGCTGACTATGTTGGCTATATAATTGCACCAAAAGACGGCCAATTTCTTTTAATTCAGATAGGCTGCTTGGTCGGCCATTAATCCATGCTTTACTACGTCCTGTAGCAAAAATCACACGGCGTAAATGGATTTCACCTGATTCATCATCCAGTTCATGTTCTTTTAACCAGATCGCCTCAGCACTATTGTCTTGATAGCTAAAAGTAGCTGTGACATCGGCTTTTTCTGATCCGAAACGTACATAATTGGTATCGGTACGTTCACCTAAACATGCTGACAGTGCATCGAGTAGAAGTGATTTACCTGCACCTGTTTCACCGGTTAGAACATTAAAACCTTTTTCGATATCAATGGCTAAATGGTCGGCTAAAGCAAAATTGATCAGAGTTAAGTGTGTCAGCATAAACGCATCCAAGCTGCGAAAAGTGTAGGTTAAAGATAGTCAGAATTTGTTTTTGTCACAAGATCAGTTTTATTTTTTGATGAACTAAAACAGTCATATTCTATCTGAAAATGATGATAAAAATATAACTTCAATGTGCTAGAGCGTCATTCAGTTAAATACAATTTTTTTTTAACGATGTATTTTGTAGCATTTGAGTGATGGACTGCATGGCTAAATTTTTTTTCATATTTTGAAGGAATCGGGCTAAAGCGAATTGGGGATTGGGCTTCGATCCTTTTCATTAAATTGAAATGAGGCTGGATAAAAATAGCCATGTGCTTAATGGTGCTAATTAATTGTTCGTTCAGTATTTATTAAAATGAGATCTGTAAAGATTTTATTGGTTGTTCAATTTTAATATTGGGTAATGATAAAAGGTTTTTTAATGGTTGGTTTTTATTTAAATTTAATACACAAAAATGCTCTGCAACTTTAGTGGATGATCCCTGAAAATGCATTTGTCAGCTAAGGGGGAGTTGATTTAGACTTTCGAAAAATCAATTGCTTTGACCCTGAAATTCATGCTGTTGGTTCAAGGATGAGTTTATAGAAAATATTGATTCACGCTTCATCAAACACAGATTGATTAGTTGTTGCAGCACAATTAAACTACATCCATCAAAATATTATAAATATGCTTTATCTGGAGAAAACGCATGTCAGCTCAGTTTGATCATGTATCGGTAATTAAGAAATCAAATGTTTATTTTGGCGGTCTATGCATCAGCCATACTGTGCAATTTGAAGATGGAACAAAAAAAACACTGGGTGTTTTACTTCCAACTGAACAAGCTTTGACATTTGAAACACATGTGCCTGAACGTATGGAAATCATTTCAGGTGAATGCCGTGTTCAAATTGCGGATAGCGAAGAAAGCGAATTGTTCCGTGCGGGTCAATCTTTCTATGTCCCTGGCAACAGCCGTTTTAAAATTGAAACTGATGAAGTGCTTGATTATGTATGCCATTTAGAAGGTTAATCACTACACTGATTTAGACACAGTTTTTTTAACCTGAATCGGTTAAACTACTGTTCAAGCATAAATCCTGTAAAGCTTGCTTTGCAGGATTTTTCTTTTTGGATATATGTAAGTTCAGAGGGTTATCCACTCTGTAGCTCAGTTAGATTGAAGTTTGCAAATTTAGAGGTCGTTCATGGCAAAACCGGAATATTTTTATGGCGTTCATGCAGTGGAGTCATTACTGGAACTCGAGCCAGAACGTGTTTTAACTTTGTTTGCTTTAAAAGGTCGTGAAGATCAGCGTTTACAACGTATTTTTGAATTGGCTGAACCTTTTGGCGTATCTATTCAAAAAGCCAGTCGTGACAGCTTAGAAAAATTAGCAGGTCAACCCTTTCATCAAGGCGTAGTGGCTGCGGTTCGCCCGCATCCTGTATTAAATGAAAAGGATTTAGATAGCTTACTTCAAGCCAAACCAAATGCTTTACTTCTGGCATTGGATCATATTACCGACCCACATAACTTAGGTGCGTGTATTCGTACAGCAGCGGCAATGGGTGTGGAAGCAGTGATTGCGCCTCGTGATCGCTCAGCAACTTTAACGCCGACTGCACGTAAAGTTGCTGCAGGTGGCGCTGAGAAAGTGAAGTTCATTCAGGTTACGAATTTGGCACGTACTTTAGGACACATGAAAGAAGAATTTAATGTGCGTGTTGTTGGTACGATGTTGGATGAAAAAGCACTCCCAATTCAACAGTTTGATTTTAAAGACACAGGTATTTGTGTGGTAATGGGCGCGGAAGATACTGGACTACGTCCAATTACCCAAAGCCAATGTGATCAAACTGTTTACATTCCAATGGCGGGCAATCTACAAAGTTTGAATGTGAGTGTCGCAACCGGTATGGCATTGTACGAAGCATGTCGCCAACGAAATCTTTAATGAATACTCGATAGAAACTTAATATGTCTCCCCAAAAGCAAGGTTACCTGTATGTCCTGATTACGATGTGTATTTGGGGTGGGTTTACCTTAACGGCACGTTTAAGTGCCAATTGGGGCATTAGTGCTTGGGATATTACCGCGCTGCGGTTTGCTCTAGCCTTTTGCATCCTGATGCCGATATTAATTTATAAAAAAGATACGGCTTTTTTATGGAAAAAAGAGCCGTTTATCTTGGCAATGATTGGCGGGGTGACATATTGTTTGACTGCCTATAGCGCATTTCATTATGCACCAGCTGCACATGCTGCCATTTTTCTCAATGGTTGTATTCCATTATGTACAGCCTTTGCGGCTTTTCTTATCTTTAGACAGCCACTAGATAAACATACTTGGATCAGCGTCTCGATTATGCTGAGTTCCATTGGTGTTATGAGTTATCTGATGTATATGGAATCAGGTGTAGCTTTTGGTTTAGGTGATTTGCTATTTTTCATCAGTGCAATCTGGTGGGGGATATTTACCGTACTGTTAAAGCAGTGGAAACTATCGGCATGGCATGCAATGTCTGGTGTGGCGATCTGGTCCGCTATTATTTTTGTGCCCATCTATTTGCTATTTTTCCCGAAACATTGGTCTGATCCTGAGCCGATGCAACTGATTGGTCAGGTCGTTTTCCACGGTATTTTTGTGGTAATCATCGCAACATTAACTTATGTCGAAGCGATTAAGCGATTGGGTGCATTTAAGGCAGGAAGTATTGTGACTTTGGCGCCTTTTATCGCAGCAGTTTTGGCAGTGCCTTTACTGGATGAGCCTTTGAGCGTGGCTATTATTTGTGGTTTGCTCGGGATGGGTATTGGTGCAATACAACCATGGAAATGGTTGGGCCGGCAAGATACTTTAGAGAAGCAACTACAGCAACAAAAAAAGCAGTCTGATTGAGACTGCTTTTTTATATCAGTGGATTTCAGCCTGAGCTAAATACTTAAGATGTAATGGTCGCAGTTGAGCATAGAGATGCTCTAAATGACCATCATTCAATACCACGTCATTGGCATGCTGAATTTTTTGCTCGCGTGGCATTTGAACTTGAATAATTTTTTTAATCTGTTCAACACTTTGTCCATCACGATTGGACGCGCGCTGAATTTGTAATTCTTCAGTGGCATCAATGAGCAGTATGTGATCAGTTAATTCATGTTGATTTGTTTCAAACAGGAGTGGCGATACCAAAATCACATACGCACTTTGTGCTGCTGCTAATTGTTCAATAATTGCAGTGCGAATTGCAGGATGGGTAATTTCCTCAAGTTTTTGCCGGGCAGACGGATCTTTAAAGATATGCTCGCGTAATGCAGAACGATTCAGTGCTCCATTTTCAAGAATTACCCAATCACCAAAGATGTGTCGAATTTGGACTAGAGCAGGCTGTCCGACTTCAACAACTTCACGTGCCACTATATCTGCATCTACAACAACAATATTCTGGGCTTCGAACCATTGGCTGGCAGCTGACTTACCGCTGCCAATCCCACCTGTTAATCCCAGAATAAAAGTCATCGTTTTACCTTATTGGCCTAAATAGATTTTCATAATTTGATCACCCCAAAGAAAAGCAATCCAACCCGCAATGGCAATATAGGGGCCAAAGGCGAATGGCTGATTTTCTTTACGGACTTTCAAGAGAATGATCCCGATAATGGCACCAACAAGCGAGGAGAGCAAGACAATCAGTGGAAGTAAAAACGGTCCCATCCATGCCCCAAGAGCTGCTAGCAACTTAAAATCACCGTAGCCCATGCCTTCTTTACCAGTAATAATTTTAAACAGGTAGTAAACAATCCAAAGACATAAAAAGCCAATAATATAGCCCCAAATTGATGAAGTTGGAGAGGTATAGATTGCGTAGCTATTAATACCTAAACCGAGTGCAGCAAGTGGTAGTGTATAACGGTCAGGGAGTAATTGAGTGTCAAAATCGATAAATGTGAGTGCAATTAGAACATACGTTAATACTAGACCAAATAACATCTGTAAGGTTGGTCCAAATACAGCGACAACAGTGATACCACAAATGGCTGTTAATAACTCAATGAGTGGATAGCGGATGCTAATTGGATTATGACAATCACCGCATTTTCCACGAAGGACGAGCCAACTAATGACAGGAATATTTTGATACCAATGAATCGGTGTCTGACATTTTGGACAAGTCGAATTGGGCTTACTTAGCGTGATTTTATTTTCATCAATGATTGGTTGTTCTGGGTGAAGGAAAAGTTGGCAATCAGTACGCCACTCTTGTTCCATCATTTTAGGTGTACGGTAGATCACTACATTGAGGAAACTACCAATACAAAGACTAAAAAGCCCAACCGCGATATACAGCGCAATTGGGGTGTTGATGAGGTAAGTTATTAATTCTTGCATTAAACCACAGAACCCATTTGGAAGATTGGAAGATACATTGCAATCACAAGGCCACCAACAAGCACACCGAGTACCGCCATAATTAATGGTTCCATCATTGATGTAAGACCATCAACGGCGTTATCTACTTCATTTTCATAATGCGTTGCAACTTTATCGAGCATAGCATCGAGAGCACCAGATTCCTCACCAATTGCGACCATTTGAATGGCCATTGATGGAAATTTATCCGTAACACGCATGGCAAATTGAAGTTGTTGGCCAGTTGCGACATCTTCACGAATTTTCATGACTGCAGTCTCGTATACGACATTGTTAGTTGCACCTGCTGTAGATTCCAGCGCATCAATGAGTGGTACACCTGCAGCAAAAGTAGTCGCTAATGTACGGCTATAACGAGCGATAATCGCCTTATAAACTAAATCACCAAAAATAGGGGCTTTGAGTGCTGCTTTATCTAAGAAGTCACGGAAGGCTTTGCTGCGTTTTTTTGTTTCCATAAAGCCCGCGATGACCGCACCAATACCGATGATCAGAAAGAACCAATATTTCTGCATCCATTCTGACATGTTGACGACCATTTTGGTAAAAGCAGGAAGATCTGCACCAAATGAACTAAAAAGATCTTGGAATACTGGTACAACCTTAACCATCAAAATGATAGTGACAATCACTGCTACAACAATGACTGCAGCAGGATATTTCATGGCTTTCTTAATTTTTTGCTTGAGCAATTCACTTTTTTCTTTATAAATCGCTACACGATCTAACATGGTTTCTAAAGCACCCGATTGTTCACCGGATTCAACCAAAGAGCAAAATAAATTGTCAAAATATTGAGGATATTTTCGCAGCGCACCCGCAAAGGTATTCCCCCCCTCGACCTCACCTTTGATGCCGAGCACAACTTCACGCATTGCTGGATTTTCTAAGCCTTCCGCAACAATTTCAAAACCTTGAACCAGTGGAACACCTGCTTTCATCATGGTCGCAAGTTGGCGAGTGAAGACGGTAATATCTAAAGTTGAGACTTTTTTCTTCATCAAACCTTCAAGAATGTTTTTACGCTTTTCCCGAATGGTTCGAATGGTAATACCTTGCTTACGTAAGGTCACTTTAGCCAAAGCCATGTTGCGAGAAGGCAATTCCCCTTTAATTTTTGCCCCTTTGCGATCTACACCTTCATAACTGAAGGTTGGCATCATCTGCGCTTTTTTTACAGCCATGAATTTATCCTTATTTTTAAATACTAATTCACTTACTCACTGGTTACACGATTGACTTCTTGAAGTGAAGTCACCCCCTGCATAACCTTAATTAAGCCTGAACGGCGTAAATTGTTAAAACCGGCTTTGTTAGAAGCTTCGAAAATTTGCAATGCATTTCCGTCTTCCATAATAATTTTTGAAATTTCAGGTGTGACCTTCATCACTTCATAAATACCGACTCGACCTTTATAGCCTTCGCGGCATTCAGAGCAACCAACGGGTTGATAAATTTTTAAATCTGGATTCGCTAAATCATCTTCAGTAAAGCCAAGTTCTAATAAACTTTGCTTTGGAATATCTACGGGTACTTTACATTGGCTACAAAGGCGTCGTGCAAGACGCTGTGCAATCACCAAATTGACAGATGTTGCAATATTAAATGACGGCACACCCATATTTCTAAGGCGTGTCAGTGTCTCTGGAGCACTATTGGTATGTAGCGTAGACATCACCATATGGCCGGTTTGTGCTGCTTTAATGGCAATTTCGGCAGTTTCTAAGTCACGAATCTCACCGACCATCACAATATCTGGATCCTGACGCAGGAATGACTTTAATGCGGCAGAGAACGTTAGCCCGACTTTATTGTTGACGTTAACTTGGTTAATACCTTCTAAGTTAATTTCGACAGGGTCTTCGGCAGTTGAAATATTGGTATCTTCACGGTTTAAAATATTTAAGCCGGTATAAAGTGAAACGGTTTTACCGGAACCTGTTGGGCCGGTGATCAGCAACATCCCTTGCGGTTTATCCAGTGCCTGCATAAACAATTCTTTTTGATCCGGTTCATAACCCAGTGCATCAATGCCGAGCATGGCGCTGGATGGATCTAAAATACGTAATACGAGTTTTTCACCAAATAGAGTCGGTAGTGAGTTAACACGGAAGTCAATTGCTTTACTTTTTGATAGTTTGAGTTTAATACGACCATCTTGCGGGACACGCTTTTCTGAAATGTCCATTTGCGACATCACTTTTAAACGTGATGCCAAGCGTGTTGCAAGTTGAAGAGGGGGATTGGTGATGGTACGAAGTACCCCGTCGACACGATAACGTACCCGATAGGTTTTTTCATACGGTTCGAAATGCAAATCTGATGCGCCCATACGAATCGCATCAACCAATAGTTTATTAATGTATTTAACAATTGGCGCTTCATCACCTGTTGCTTCTTCTTCATTTGATTCAGATGGATCAGCCATGTCTTGTTCTAAATCAAGATCAAAATCATCATCAAAATCAAAGGTACTTTCTTCAGCAAAATTTTGCTCGATTAACTTTTCGAGTTTGTCATGCTCAACAATAATGGTTTCAGTATTCAGCTTGCTGCCGAAGCGAATAGCATCTACTGCTTCTACATTGGTTGGATTGCTGATTGCAACAAATAGCAGGTTGCCATGTTTGAAAATCGGTAAAATACGATGCTTGGTAATCAGTAGACTTCCGTCATAAATCAAAAAACGTACAATTTATTTGATCTTAAAGTAATCAGCAAAATTATTTAATTCAAGGGATAATCCTTGGATGAAATTCAAAGATATTCAAAAATTATCAGACGTTAAGTTTCGTAGGCTTACCGGTGTTAGTTGGGCTACATTTAACCTCATGTTGGCCGAGCTAAATAAGCAGTTACCTTATCATATTGGTAAAGGACGACCGCATAAATTACCGTTGGAAGATCGTTTGCTCTTATGTATAGAATATTGGAGAGAATATCGAACATTTTTCCATCTTGGTATGAGTTACGGTGTATCTGAAACGAGTGCAATTCGTATCACACGTGTTATTGAAGATACCTTAATCCGTTCTGGAAAATTCAACTTGCCAAAACAACTTCCTAATCGAGATGAAGTGGATTGGGAAGTTGTTGTGATTGATGCCACTGAAATATTAGTTCAACGTCCAAAAAAAACAGAAGAAATGGTATAGCGGTAAAAAAAAGCGACATACCTTTAAATTTCAGCTATCTATGCACTATACAACAGGTGAAATACTGAGTGTATGTGGAAGTCATGGAAGCATGCATGATTTTAAAATATTTAAAAAAAGCATGAGGAAATTAAAATTTAAGCCCTTTTTTATCGTTGATAAGGGTTATTTAGGGATAAAGAAATTGGGTTTTGGATGCCTCATGCCATCTAAAGCAAAGAAAACTGAAAAACTAGATTCTGAATTAAAAAAGTTAAATAAAGAGATTGGTCGTAGACGAATTCAAGTAGAGCATGTATTTGGAAGGATGAAATGTTTTAAGATTTTATCTTGTGTATATAGAAATCGTCGTAAACGATTAAACCTGCGGTTTAATTTACTTGCTGGCATATACAATTTAGATTGGGTGAAAGATAAACAATTAAATTGGTTAAAAAATGATTTATGAAGGAAGTCTAGTTTGTCTTCAAACTCATCACGAATAATCAAAGCGGTGTCATAGGTTGAAATATCAAAAACAGGTTCACCGAACTCCATTGAAATGGTTTCGGCGATTGTGCGGGGAGAAAGCTGATATTCATGAATCAAATGTGGCACGATATCTTGCTTGGCTTTTTTTGCATTTTGCAATGCAGCCTGCATTTTTTCAGCCGATAGATGTCCCTCATCAACTAAGCGACGAACAAACCCCGTAAATCTTGGTGAACCTTGAACTGCAGTCATGCTTTTGTGTGCCTATGCGTCAGTCTGTTTATAATTGGTATAGTAAAATTATACTTTTGTTGCATAAAAATACCATATCTGAAAGTGTTGTCACTAGCTAAGAATTGGTTAAAAGCATGAACCAGTCCTTAAATCAGCCTAATTATTTTACAGAAATGATGAATGGCTTAAGTCACTTAGCGCAAATGTGACGCTAAAAATATGGAAAATTATCTTCAAAAAAATGATTTACGTGTAGAATGTGCCCGATTTCATCTTTGTTATGTGGGATAGATATGTCGGGTTCGACGATTACGCCTTGGGTTGTTGGTAACTGGAAAATGAACCCAATGCAGGCCGATGCCAGCGCGCTTCTTCAAAATTTTAAACAATTATTGAATAATCAAAATATTGCAGAAGAAAATTGTCATATTGGTATTGCACCAGTGGCGATTGCATTGACGGCTGTGCGTGATTCGCTGCAACAGGCAAATCGTACTATTTTGACAGTTGCGCAAGATGTTTCACGGGTTGCAGGCACAGGCGCATATACAGGCGAGATCAGTGCTGAATTGTTAAAAGACAATGCGATTGACTTTGTACTGGTAGGTCATTCTGAGCGCCGTGAAATATTCGCTGAACAACCGCAAATATTGAATGAAAAAGTAAAAAATGCTTTAAATGCAGGGCTAACTGTCATTTACTGCGTGGGTGAAAGTCTTGAGCAGCGTGAAGCTGGGCAGGCAGAGCAAGTGGTCTTGCAACAAATTTGTGATATTGCTGCAGTAGTAAATGCAGAGCAATGGAAAAATATTGTGGTTGCTTATGAGCCTATTTGGGCGATTGGAACGGGGAAGACAGCTTCTCCTGAAGATGCTCAAGCAATGCACGCAAAAATTCGTCAAGGTTTAAGCCAAATCACCGCAGAAGGCCAAAATATGGCAATTTTATACGGTGGTAGTGTTAAGCCTGAAAATGCAGTAGAGTTGGCAGCCTGTCCAGATATCAATGGTGCACTGGTCGGCGGTGCATCACTCAATGCTGAGTCTTTTTATAAAATTGCTCAAGCATTTGCAAATACAAAATAATTAGGAGTTCAGCATGCATACGTTTGTGCTGGTGGTACATATTATCTTAGCTGTATTAATGATCGTGCTGATTTTAGTTCAGCATGGTAAAGGCGCAGATGCAGGTGCATCTTTTGGTGGTGGCGGTGCTGCGACTGTGTTTGGTGCATCAGGTTCGGGTAATTTTATGACCCGTTTGACTGCGATTTTGACGGCACTTTTCTTTGTGACCAGTCTAACGCTTGCGGTGTTTGCAAAAAAACAAACCACCGATGCATATAGCTTAAATGCGATTTCTTCAGCACCAACTGCGCCTGCAAAAGTGGCTGAAACTTCGCCAACTGCACCAAAAAGTTCTGAATAATTTATTTAGACCTTTCTTTTTTGACGTGTTGCGACTAGAATGCGTCACAGCTGCGGTGGTGGTGGAATTGGTAGACACGCTACCTTGAGGTGGTAGTGCTTTCGGGCGTGGGGGTTCAAGTCCCCCCTTCCGCACCAACTTATGAATCCAGAATATAAGTTGGTGTATGCAGCGAACTCTGTTGATGCGGGATGGAGCAGTCTGGTAGCTCGTCGGGCTCATAACCCGAAGGTCGTTGGTTCAAATCCAGCTCCCGCTACCAATCAATTCTATTTTAAAGACGCAAACTTTTTAATGGGCAGCTTTTAAAGCTGAGAGAACTATTTGTTTTTGTTGTTGCGGGGTGGAGCAGTCTGGTAGCTCGTCGGGCTCATAACCCGAAGGTCGTTGGTTCAAATCCAGCCCCCGCTACCAATCTTATATAGTCACAATCTATATAAGCAGTTTTTAACTGAAGATTATTGTGATGTTGTTGCGGGATGGAGCAGTCTGGTAGCTCGTCGGGCTCATAACCCGAAGGTCGTTGGTTCAAATCCAGCTCCCGCTACCATTCTTATATAGTCACAATCTATATAAGCAGTTTTTAAACTGAAAATTATTGTGATATTGATGCGGGATGGAGCAGTCTGGTAGCTCGTCGGGCTCATAACCCGAAGGTCGTTGGTTCAAATCCAGCTCCCGCTACCAATCCTCTGAGATGCAACTCAGTGGAGCAATCATTTAGCTTGTTTTAGATTGAAAATGGCGAATGAATTGTATATAATTTTTGCATGTTGATGCGGGATGGAGCAGTCTGGTAGCTCGTCGGGCTCATAACCCGAAGGTCGTTGGTTCAAATCCAGCTCCCGCTACCAAGTTTCTAAAAAGAGGCTCACAACTAGGTGGGCCTTTTTGCACAGTGGGCTTTGGTTTTCTGTGTAATAATGGGGCGATTACGCCCTTTTTTATTGGCTATCGTGTAGTGTCGACAGTATTTTGGTCAAACCGTCATGTTTCACTACTACTATAGTTTTCATCGGTCAGTAGTGGTCATCTCGACCATCGAATCGCGCAAATTTGACGAGAGTAAATGAAGCTATCAAATAAAACTCAAGCACTTCAGGACTTAATTGCCCCAGCTGTGCAAGCATGTAATGTGGATCTTTGGGGGATTGATTTTCAGCCTCAAGGTAAACGTTCTCTATTACGTATTTACATCGACCGCGAAGATGCTGAAACCACTGAGCCTGTCTTAAATGAAGACGGTGAAGTGGAGCAGGGTCGTGGTATTGGTGTGCAAGACTGTGTACGTGTAACTCAGCAAGTGGGTGCAATGCTTGATGTGCATGACCCAATTTCGGGTGAATATGCACTTGAAGTGTCTTCACCTGGCTGGGATCGTCAATTTTTCAAATTGGAACAAATGACAGCGTATATTGGTCAACAAGTTGCGCTTCGTCTGATTAGTGCAGTGGAAAATCGTCGTAAATTCCAAGCAAAACTTGTATCTGTCGATCTTGAAAATGAAATGATTCAAGTGGAAGTAGAAAAAGAGCAAGTATTGGAAATCGACAGTCACAACATCGATAAAGCAAATTTGATCTACCAAGATTAATTCAATAAAAAAGAATCTGAACGAATAGGTGACTTATGGCTCGTGAAATTCTTACCGTAGTAGAAACGGTTAGTAACGAAAAAGGTGTAAGTCGTGATGCAATTTTTGAAGCACTTGAACAAGCTTTAGTTGCAGCGACTAAGAAGAAATTCTACGAGGGTACTCACTCGGAAGAAGCTCGTCTACGTGTAGAAATCGATCGTAAAACTGGTGATTACAGTACTTTCCGTCAATGGGAAGTGGTTGCCGATGAAGATCACGAAATGCCAGCATGCCAAGATGCGATCTCTGATGTAGATCCTGCAAAATGGGCAATTGGTGATATTCGTGAACTTGAAGTTGAGTCAATTGACTTCGGTCGTATTGCTGCACAAATTGCAAAACAAGTAATCGTTCAAAAAATTCGTGAAGCAGAACGTGCGTTAATTGCTGATGCTTACGAATCTAAAGTGGGCGAATTAATTTACGGTGAAGTGAAAAAGCAAACTAAAGACGGTTTCATTATCGACTTAGGTGACAATGCTGAAGCTTATCTTGCGCGTGAAGAAATGATCGCAAAAGAAATTTTACGCCCTAAACAACGTGTAAATGCGATTTTGTTTAACGTAAACCGTGAAGGCCGTGGCGCTCAGCTATTACTTTCTCGTTCTAAACCAGAAATGCTAATTGCATTGATGAAGAAAGAAATTCCTGAAATTGCTGAAGAAATCATTGAGATTAAGGCTGCTGCACGCCAACCTGGCGTTCGTGCTAAAATCGCTGTGAAAACAAACGATCACCGTATTGATCCTGTAGGTGCATGTATTGGTATGCGTGGTACACGTATCCAAGCTGTTCAATCAGAGTTAAATGGTGAGCGTATTGATGTTGTTGTATGGTCTGATGATCCAGCTCAATATATCGCAAGTGCTTTAGAGCCAGCAGATGTATCAGGCATTGTGATCGATGAAGAAGAGCGTACAGCTGATATTATCTTCGCAACGAGTGATCAGCTTGCTCGTGCGATTGGCTCACAAGGTCAAAACGTACGTTTAGCGTCTGAGTTGACTGGTTATAAGCTCAATATGATGCTTGAAGATGAGTATCACGCACGTCAACAAAACGAAGCACAACAATATTTAGATATGTTTGTGTCTCGTCTTGATATTGCGGAAGACTTGGCGATTGCATTGGTTGAAATGGGCTTCACATCACTTGAAGAAATTGCTTATGTTCCTGCGGAAACATTCGACGAAATCGAGTTAGATGCTGAAACTGTTGAAATGCTTCAAGGTCGTGCGAAAGAAATTGCATTGGCTGATGCACTACAACAACAGGAAAACATCCAAGAGCCAAGCGCTGAGCTTGCTGCGATGGAAGGTGTGACAAAAGAAATCGCATATGCGCTAGCCGCTCGTGGTGTGATAACTGTAGATGATCTTGCAGATCAGGCAACTGACGATATCTCTGATATTGAAGGTTTGGGTGCTGAGAAAGCAGGTCAACTCATTATGAAAGCGCGCGAATCATGGTTTAACTAGGAGGTAATATATGACGGACAAGTCGATAAATGAGTTAGCTCTTAGCGTGGGTCGTCCAGTTGAGAAGCTACTGGAACAGGTTCGTGATGCAGGTTTACCGCAAAGTAAACCTGACGATATTATCTCCACTGAACAACAAAATGCCCTCGTTAACCATTTGAAAAAAGTTCATGGTCAGGATGCGGGCAATGCAGGACAAATCACGTTGAAACGTAAAACTACCAGTACTGCTAAAGTTGCGAGTACATCGGGTAAGGCAAAAACGATTAATGTAGAAGTGCGTAAAAAGCATACATTCGTTAAGCCAGATCCTGAACAGATCAAAGCTGAAGCATTAGCGAAAGCACAAGCTGAACAAACTGCCCGTGCACAAGTTGAGCAAAAACCTGCTGCGAAAGCTGAAGAAGTGAAACAACCTGTATCTAAAGCTAAACAAGCTTTAGAAGCAATGCGTGCTGCTGCGAAGCAAGAACACGCGAAACAGGAAACGCCTAAAGCTGCAGTTGTTGTTAAACGTAAGTCAAACAACAAACCAATTACCAAGCCTGTTGAAACTTTAGAGCAGAAAAAAGCACGTGAAGCGCAAGCTGCTCAGTTAAAAGCTGTAGAAGAAGCTGCACGTCGTAAATCTGCTGAAGAAGCACAGCAACGTACGCTTGAGCAAATGCGTCAAATGGCATCTAAGTATTCTTCTGAAGATTCAACTGCAACCATTCGTGTTGTAGATGATTCTCCGCTTGCTGCAGGCCTTGTAGGTCAGGCATATGAAGATTCATTTGCGAAAGAAGACCGTGAAATTAAACGTGGTACAAACACTAACAATTCACGCTCACCGAAAAAAGGCAGTCGTCGTGGTGAAGAGCAATCTTTCCGTGATAACTCACATAAACGTGGTTTGAAAACAAGTCAAGCGAACAAGCATGGCTTTGAAAAACCAGTTAAAAAACAAGTTTATGATGTTGAAATTGGTGAAACAATTGTTGTTGCTGACTTAGCTGCGAAAATGGCGGTTAAAGTTCGTGAAGTTATCAAATCACTGATGAAAATGGGTGAATTGGTTACTCAGAACCAAGCGATTGACCAAGAAATTGCTGCATTAATCGTAGAAGAAATGGGTCATAACCCAGTTCTTGTATCTGATACACAAGCAGAAGATAACTTACTTGAAGCTGCTGAAGAAGCGCGTGGTGCTCAATCTACACGTGCGCCAGTGGTTACAATCATGGGTCACGTTGACCATGGTAAGACATCGCTTCTTGACCGTATTCGTCGTGCTAAAGTGGCACAAGGCGAAGCAGGTGGTATTACACAGCATATCGGTGCTTACCACGTTACAACGGACAAAGGTATCATTACTTTCCTAGATACTCCGGGACACGCAGCATTTACTGCAATGCGTTCACGTGGTGCGAAAGCAACTGATATCGTTGTTCTAGTTGTTGCAGCGGATGATGGTGTAATGCCACAGACTGCTGAAGCAATTGATCATGCGCGTGCAGCGGGTACACCTATCATTGTTGCTATCAACAAGATGGATAAAGAATCTGCTGATCCAGATCGCGTATTGAACGAATTGACTGCTAAGCAAATCGTACCTGAAGAATGGGGTGGTGACGTTCCTGTAGCGAAAGTTTCTGCTCACTCTGGTCAAGGTATTGATGAACTTCTTGATTTGATTTCAATCCAAGCTGAAATGCTTGAGTTGAAAGCATCTGAAGAAGGTGCAGCACAAGGTGTTGTTATTGAAGCACGTGTTGATAACAGTCGTGGTGCGGTTACATCAATCCTTGTACAAAACGGTACATTGAAAGTGGGTGATTTAGTCCTTGCTGGTGCATCTTATGGTCGCGTTCGTGCGATGACAGATGAAAACGGTCAACGTATTAAATCTGCAGGTCCTTCGATTCCAGTAGAAATCTTAGGTCTTCCAGAAGCACCTATGGCTGGTGACGAAGTTCTTGTTGTAAGCGACGAGAAAAAAGCACGTGAAGTTGCCGATGCGCGTATGGATCGTGAACGTCAAAAACGTCTTGAGCGTCAATCTGCAATGCGTCTTGAAAATATCATGGCGTCTATGGGCAAGAAAGATGTGCCTATTGTGAACGTGGTTCTGAAGACTGACGTACGCGGTACATTAGAAGCACTACACGTGGCACTTGCTGAACTTGCGACTGACGAAGTTAAAGTACGTATTATTGGTTCAGGCGTAGGTGCAATCACTGAGTCTGATGTAACACTTGCTGAATCTTCTGAAGCAGTTCTGCTTGGTTTTAACGTTCGTGCGGACAACGCTGCGCGTCAAAAAGCAGATGCAGATAGCATTGACATTCGTTACTACTCAATCATCTATCAATTGATTGATGACGTGAAAGCCGCGATGAGTGGTAAATTAGCACCAGAACATCGTGAAACGATTCTGGGTGTTGCTGAAGTACGTGAAGTGTTCCACTCAAGTAAATTCGGCGCTGCTGCTGGTTGTATGGTACTTGAAGGTACATTACACCGTAATAAACCGATTCGCGTATTACGTGATGACGTGGTTGTATTCCAAGGTGAGCTTGAATCTCTTCGTCGCTATAAAGAAGTGGTTGAAGAAGTTCGTGCCGGTATGGAATGTGGTCTTGCGGTGAAAGGTTATAAAGACATCAAAGCACAAGATAAGATCGAAGTGTACGATGTTCAATTAATTAAACGGAGTCTTTAATGGCGGGTAGTCAACGTCTGAAGCGTATGGCGGATACAGTACAACGTGAGTTGTCAGAACTGATCCGTCAGGAGCTGAAAGATCCACGCTTAGGTGGTCTTGTGACCATCTCTGCTGTGAAGGTGAGCCCAGACTTAGGATATGCCGAAGTTTATGTAACCGTGATGGGTCGTGAATTAGGTGATGAACAAAGTGAAACGGCAAACAAAGAAACTTTAGATGTTTTGAATAAAGCATCTGGTTTCTTACGCCATGAACTTGGTCATCGCATTAAGACACGTATTACGCCGCGTTTGCGTTTCCATTACGACAAAACAAATGCTTATGGCAACTACATGTTTGGTCTAATTGCTGAAGCTGTGAAGGATCTACCTCCAGCTGAAGACGCAAAAAAAGATGATGAATAATTCAGATTTCTGAATGTTAAAAAAGCCACCTTCGGGTGGCTTTTTTGTTGCTGTATTCGTTTTAAAATGTATAAGCTAGGACATTGATGTTGAAGATCATCATTTAAAATAGGTGACTGAATTATTCAATTTATCAAGAAACTTAGAGCGCATGTAAAAGAATAAGCTGTTCAAATCTTCATCACGAAGATTAATGAATTTATTTATCAAAAAAAATATGATCTGGTCTTATGCTAGATCATCAGGTTTTGAGTTGGCTTTTTGATGGAAAGCGCGTCGTCGTGTACGTTGCCATGGTAAAGGACGATTTAAGGCTTCAGGTGCATCACCACTTAAAGAACGTAAACGTAAATGCAACGCTGCTTGTGCTATAAGATTTGCAGATACTGGTGCAGTGATAAATGCAAAAAGAGTAATCAACAGTTCAGCAAAGCCGAAACGTCCTTGAAACGCAGCATAAATAATTGCAGCAATTAAGAAGCTACCTAGTCCAAGCGTACTCGACTTAGTGGGTGCATGTAGACGCATGAATAAGTCGGGCAAACGAACCATACCAATACCGCCGACTAACATAAAGAACGCACCAATAATCAAAAAGATAGATACGATAATTTCCATAATCAATTGCATATTCGCGTGCTCCTAGTCGATGACATGGCCAGTGGTAAAGTAACGAGCCAACGCAGCAGTTGAAACGAAACCAAGCATAGCTACAAGTAATGCACCTTCAAACATAGATGTGCTGGCCCAGTAAATACCGAGGATGACAATTAAACAGGTTGCATTTAAAAAGAGAGTATCCAATGCCAAAAGACGGTCGACGATAGAGGGACCCATCACCAGTCGAATTAAGCACAGCAACATAGAGATCGTTATTGCAACCATACAGATGCCGAGAGCATAAGGTAAAAAGGTCATGCGGATTCTCCGGTGTCGACACCAAAAATTTGGATCAAAGGTTGCTCATAACGGGCTTTAATGGTTTGAATTTCAGCATCAGGATCATCGGTACTCAAAGCGTGGACAAGGATGTCACCACGGTCTTGGTCAATCCCCGCAGAAACAGTGCCAGGTGTAGTGGTAATAATCATCGCTAGTAAAGAGTTGACTTCTTCGTGTTGGGTATCTAAAGGAACGCGAAACCATTTTGGATGAAGTTTATTTGTCGGCCCAAGCACCAATTTCGCTACATGAATATTGCTGACAATAATATCCCACAACACCACAAAAAATAATTTGCTGGCAGCCAACCAATTAATATTTGGTGTGTGATCAATGAAAGGGCGCACTAAACGTGGAATAACCACAGCTAAGAGTAAAGCCATACATATTGTAGCGGCATCTAAGCTATGCGCTAACATGACCCAGCTCGCACCAACCATCACTGAAACCAAGGGATGGGGGAACCATCGATTCAGCACAGAAATTTTAGCCATATTAAGGTGCCTCCATTGGTTTTAGTTGAGTATCGTCAGGTTGTTGTTCTTCCGCATCTTGTTCCAAAATCTGACGTTGTTTGTACTCAGAAAGATGTTCACCTTTTAATGTTTCTGGTGAGATTAACACAGGGATTAAGTGCGCATTTGGATCCGCTGATTCACCGCCATACTTGGTTTCAGGTAAATTTTCAGGATCATAAGGTTGAACACTAATGACTTCGCCTTGTTCATCTTTTTTCAATAACAAATCTTCATACAATGCATTGTTTTGAATTTGCTGTGCGGTCTTTTGGGTGTAGTCATAAATCGGTGTAGCAAAGACCATATAGGCAATCAGACCAGCTAAGAGTAAATAAATGGTCTTATCATTACGTAACGGTGCTCGATTTGGTAAAGCTTGGTAGCGTTGATATTCCTCAGTATTTTCATCTTCTTCGGGGCGGGTTGCGCGCCAAAATAAAACGAAACCAACACGTGTGAAAGCCATAATGCTTAATAGGCTTACCAATAAAATACACAGAATAATGATGATTTGGTACGGTGAATTTGCTGTTGCTTGCAAGATAAATACTTTGCCTAGGAAGCCACTAAATGGCGGTAGGCCCGCCATCATCAGAGCAATAATGAAATAGCACATTGCAACAGCATTATGTTGTTTCATTCGTGGTGCAATTTTAAAGTGATCTTTAAATTCACCGCGTTGCGAGGTAATCCAGCCGGATAAAATATAAAATGCCGCAGCAATCACGGTACTGTGAATTAAATAATATAGACCGGCAGCCCATGCATCCGTATTGAATAGTGATACCGCCACTAAAATAGTACCGACTGAAGACAAAATCATAAAGCCGACAAAGCGACGTAAACGATCTGTACCGATGGCGCCATAAGCACCATACAGTGATGTAATTAAACCAATTGGTAATAACCATCGCTGTAAAATTTCACGACTTAAAGCATCATCGAACACAGTACCGTTAACACGAATAATGGCGTAAATGCCGACTTTGGTCATGATGGTAAACAGTGCGGCTACAGGGGTTGTAGCAACAGCATAAGTTTTTGGTAACCACAGACCGACAGGAAGCATGGCTGCTTTAATACCGAATACGATAAATAGCAGCAGTGCGCCTGCTACGGCCAATCGATGTTGATCTGATTCAAGCAGCGGCATTAATCGTGCAACATCGGCCATATTCAAACTGCCAACACTGCCATAAATCATGCCGAGGCCAATCAAGAACAGGGCAGAAGCAAATAAGTTAATGGTGACGTAATGAATGCCTAACTGAAAGCGTGCTTTGCCTTGTCCATGCAGCAAAAGGACATAGGAAGCCATCAGTAAAATTTCAAAAAATACAAACAGGTTAAATAAATCGCCTGTTAAGAATGCACCGCAGAGACCCATCAAAAGAAAATGGCACATGGCATGGAAATAACGTCCACGTTCATCCCATTCTTTGCTGGCAAACCACATCACTGGTACAGCCAGTGTGTAGGTTAGTACCAACATAAATGCCGATAATCGATCTAGTACCAGCACGATGCCAAATGGTGCAGCCCATTCACTCAGGTTATAAACCAAGACTTGATCAGACTCAGCAATGACGAGGTAACTAATAGCCGTGATCAGACCGAGTAATCCAGAAACATAGCTAATACCACGACGCCAAGGTTGACGCCAATCGTGTGCCAAAGAGCCGGAACCTGGATTGCCCAATAACACCAAAATAAATGCAGTGAATGCAGGAATTAGAATACTAAAAATGGGGCTATGTGTAGTCCAAAATTGGATGAGATTAGTCATTAAGGCTCATCCTCCCGTGGGTCGATCTGCGGTATTTCTTCTTTTGAATCAACGTGGTCTGTTCCAGTTTCATAACGACTGCGTAACGCAAGCTGTACAATAAAGGCGGTAGTGGCAAAACCAATTACGATTGCGGTTAATACCAATGCTTGTGGTAAAGGGTCGGTTGCTTTGGTTGTTTCGGTCAAAACGGCTGGCGCATTCACGGTGATTCGTCCCATCACAAATAAGAACAAATTTACAGCATAGCCAATCATGGCAAGTCCGAGCACCACGGGAAATGTACGCGCACGAAGAATAAGATATACGCCTGTTGCAGTTAAAAGCCCAATGGCAGAGGCAAGTAAAAATTCTAAACTAATCATTTTATTCGCCTCTTGGTACTGGACCAGACATGCTCGAGTGACGCGAGTCGCCTAGTACTGAAATCATTAACATGGTTGCACCGACCACTGTAATGTAAACACCTGTATCGAATAGTGCGGCAGATGCTAAATGCATTTCACCCAAAATAGGTGGTGAGACGTAGATATGAGCACTGGTCAGGAATGGACGTCCCCATAACCATGCAGCGATCCCTGTCAGTCCTGCAACCGTTAGGCCAATACCAATCCAAACTTCATATAAGCGACCTGACTTGGCACCAATCAGCTGCTCGGCACGGTCTTGACCGAGTGCTATATATTGAATGACCAATGCCAATGAGGTGATTAAGCCAGCAATAAAACCCCCGCCGGGTAAGTTATGGCCGCGTAGGAAAATATATAAACTTACCACCAAAGCCAGAGGCAAAATCCATGATGAGGTGATACGAAACATCAGTGGCGAAGGATTAAATCGGAAAGTTAAACCTTGAGTAATCGTTGTGCCATGGGCACGCATCCCATCCATCATGCACAATGTTCCAATTGCAGCGATGCCAAGTACGGTAATTTCTCCGAAGGTATCGAAGCCACGGAAATCGACCAAAATAACGTTAACTACGTTGGTACCACCACCCAGTGGAATCGATTGTTGCATGAAGAACCACGAAATTGAATTGTGGTCACGGGTCATAATTAACCATGAAATCCATGCAATCCCTAAACCAGCAATGATTGCAATGATGGCATCTCGCCAACGACGAGAGACACTCGACTCATACGGGGTGAGTTGTGGTAATAAAGACAAACTCATCAACAACAACACAGTGGTGACCACATCAACGGTAATTTGTGTCAAAGCCAAATCAGGCGCAGAGAAACAAATAAAGACCATGGTTACGACAAGGCCAACCGCACCACTAATCAGTACGGCTTTAATGCGTTCATGGTGGAACCACAACATCATCCAGCATGCAGAGAAGAGTAATAACCAGAGTATGATTGCTATAGCTGAGGCATGGGTTTGTTCACGTGTTCCTGTGCCGATGCCTTGCATCCAAAATGGCACTGTGACTAATGCGACAGTAAAAATCACGATCCACAATAAATAGCTTTGTAATTTGCCATTTTCCGTAAAGCGACGGAATTTACGTGAGGTCAGCAATAAGTGCTTAAGGAACAGCTCGAATAAGACTTTGCCTTGGAGCTTTCCAAGCGTAGGGTCTAAATCAATTTTGCGTAATTTGCCATTTTTTGCGAGTGAGAAATAGAAGATCAATCCACCAATAAGGGCAATTGCGCTCATCAATAAAGGAGTATTAAAGCCATGCCAAATCGCTAAATGTGTACCTTCAAAGGCAGCATTTTGAATGCTTGAACGGGTACTACTATTGACGATATTTTCAAGTAATAGGGCAGGGGCTAAACCAACTAAAATGCATAGTATTGCGAGCAGCGTTGCAGGTGCACGCATGCCAAAAGGTGGCTCATGAGCATCTTTATTTGGAACTTCTTTACCTAGTGGACCATCGAAAAATACGCCATGGACAAGGCGTACCGAATATGCCACAGCAAAAATACCGGCAAATGTCGCAACGATGGCAGAAATGACCATTACTGGGCCAGAAAGATTGGCCAAAAGTTCGGTAAAGAACATTTCTTTAGAAAGAAAGCCGTTGGTGAGCGGGACACCTGCCATTGATGCAGCGGTAATCATGGTTAAGGTTGCTGTAAACGGGAGCAGTTGCCATAAGCCTGAAAGCTTACGTAAATCGCGTGTGCCTGACTCATGGTCAATGATCCCTGCAATCATAAACAAGGCAGCTTTAAACGTTGCATGGTTAATGATGTGGAATATCGCGGCAGCAACGCCTAGCGGTGATCCAATACCGAGCAAGCAAACAATTAAACCTAAATGACTAATCGTTGAATAAGCGAGTAAGCCTTTTAAATCTTCTTTAAAAATAGCAAAGAAGGCCGCCATACACAGCGTAAATAAACCAATAAAGGTGACGATGTTGTGGTAAAGCGCTGCACCTGCAAAAATAGGGAGCAATCGCGCTAATAAAAAGATACCGGCTTTGACCATCGTTGCAGAGTGTAAATAGGCAGATACTGGCGTTGGTGCAGCCATGGCATTCGGTAGCCAAAAATGAAATGGGAACTGCGCACTTTTGGTAAATGCACCCATTAAAATCAGCAATAAGGTCGGTACAAATAAAGCATGTTGTTGGATTTCAGCGCCCATCGTTAAGATTTGGTCGATTTGATAAGTGCCTGTGATTTGTGCCAAAAGCACAAAGCCACCCAACATACATAAGCCGCCCATGCCTGTGATAGTTAATGCCATGCGCGAGCCGCGCTGTGCGGCTTCGTAGTTGCTCCAATACCCCACCAATAGGAAGGATGAAATACTGGTCAGTTCCCAGAAAATAAGTAATAAAATTAAATTATTAGACAATGAAATGCCGAGCATGGCTGCCATAAACAGCATGAGCAAAACATAAAGTTTACTGAGTGAATTTTTGGGGCTTAAATAATAGTAGGCATAAATAAAAATAAGCGTGCCGATGCCAGTAATCAACAGTGAAAATAGTAAACCTAAAGCATCGAGTCGAAAGCTAAAATCAATCCCAGCTTGGCTTAACCATGGCCAAGTTTGAATGATCGTTTGCCCATTAAATACGTCTTTGGCTTGGGTCAGAAGTAAAATAAGACTGCTGAGGCTAACGCCAATCGCCCCGAAAGCGACTACCCCGCGAGAGAATTGCTTCAACCACGAGACAAGTGTTGTGCCCAGTATTAACGGTAACAATATAATAATCGGTAGCACACTCGTATCCATTGTCATGATTAGGTTGTGAAACCTAGGTGAATCTCATCTTTCAAGGATTACAGGACAGCAAGGAGCAGTCCAAAAATTCAATCTTGAAAGCCATGTGTGTCAAAAAAATTAAAATCAAGCTGTGTTGCGCAGCTTGTGAAACGATAGCAAATTCCGATGTTACTATGAAATTTGCAAATAAAACCGATCATATTACATGCGTAAAACAACATCAATCTTTTTATGATGCACATGACGATTATACGCCTACGAAAAATGTCTGGGGCTTAGCCTTGGACATATTGTTTATTTAGGCGGCAATTAGTTTAACTGTTTTGTTGGGGTTGAAATAATGTCATTGTGTTATTGATCAGAGCGTTTGGGGAGTGGTTTGGTCCCCAGCTTGCGTTAATAATCGAATGAGTTCTTGTTGCTGAGATTCAGATAATTGAGTTTGAATTTGTTGCAGTATATTTTGCAGATTTTCAGTTGAATGTTGCGGTTCTTTTAATTCGACACTCGCAGCTTTGTCATCATTTTCTTTGGCTTCAATGTGATCCACTTGGTCGAGCTTTAATTGTTGATAAATTTGCTCATAGGTTTCCTGCATTTTCTCAGGTTCAATGCGATTGACTTTTTTGTTGACCAAATGCAGACATTGAAAGCGAGAAGCTTGTTCTAGTAATTCAGGTCGATTACCAGTGGCAATGATTTGTAAGCGCGGGAAAGCCTCATTCAATCGTGTCAGAATACTTTGCGCCATATTTTGGTCGAGCTGATGATCAATCGCATCAATCAATAAAATACCATCACCTTCTTGGCATGGATAAAGACTGTTTGGATTAAGTAGACACATACGGCGGACGATATCGCCAACTAATGCGACTAGGTTACGAATGCTATTTGAAAGTTGTTGGAACAACATTTCTTTACCTTGATAAGTCACCATCATCTGCAATTTGGGATGATATTGCAGATAAATGTTACTGATTTCGGGCAATACCATTTGCAGGGCTTGTTTCAGTGAACGTAAAGCAGGGGCGTGCAAGTCAGCTTGCGCTTGCATGAGCTTTTGGCTAAAGAAACCAGTGGTTTCATTGCTTTGTTCTTGTACGGCACTTTTATGATTGAGAAGGTCTTGAATGAGTTGTGCACTTTGTGCATTTTCAATATCAGAAATTTCACGAAACCACTCAAAAAAGCGAATAAAGGTGGTAAACGGAATAGCAGATATTTCATAAGCATGTGCAGCTTGAAAAATGGCTGGGTTATTTTTATTGAGAATATTGACGTCATTTACAAATCGCTCAGCAGGATAGTAGGCAATTAATGGTAGTCCAAGCAATGGGTCTGCCTTTAATGCTTTTTGATATAAACTCACCATACTTTCGAGTTGCTGTGTTTCGACTTTACTGATGCCAACCGCTTGGCTATTTAAGGTTTTATACAATTGCCAAGAACAGGCTTGTGGGTCGATTTCTTGTTGATCACTTGAGGGTTGAAAAGAGCCAATTTCTTCGGGAAAGTGAACCTGAATATCGAGTTTAGATTGTAAGCGCGCCAACATTATATCTTGATCGAGCATGACTACGCCTGTGGTACGTAAGTCTTTATAGCGCGCAGCAAACCATGTGAGCGCTTGATAGCTAAAACGTAATAGAGAGGTTTTCCCTGAGCCTTGATCACCCAAAATTAAAGTAATCGGGAGATCGTGATAATTAAAATTAAGTTTTATGTCAGTAAAATGTAGGGTGTGCTTAAGTTGGATTGAATCTATTTTCATAATGCACCTTTTACTGACTTATTGTTTATTCACCTTTTTATACATCATATCAGCTGACTGCTTGAGCTAAGGACTTGGGCATTTGTCGTTTTAAATGCTGCACTAAATCATAAATATGATGGATATTTAAGCTTACTTTAGCACGTGTGCAGGCAACGTAAAGTAATCGTAACTCTTCGTCACTAATTTTATAGTCTTTTTCATTTAGCTTAAATTGGTAGTCATCTTCAATATGCACACGATCCCATTCCAAACCTTTGGCTTTATGTGCAGTCGAAATGATGTAATCAGCTTGATCAATTGGGGTAATTTTCGCTAATGCTTTTTTGAGCGGATCTGTACCGTGATCGTCGACCAATTTCACCAAGGGCTTAATGTCACTACCATCATTGGTTTCGCAGTATTCATGTACATCATGCCATGAGTTAAACCATGCCAATTCAGGTACATCGACCACACGCTTGCCTTGTTTTAGCATCGCGGCTGCATCAACAAAACGATTTAATCGTGCATGATCGGCTTGTAGACTTACTTTCTCGCCTTTGACTAATCCTGCTAAGAGTAATTCCATGGCACGTGCATTGGTGCGACATAAAATAGCATCCCGCATTTTGGTGTGGGGCTTGTTGACCACTTTGGAATTGACATGTGGATTGCCAAGTAAGGGCACTGTCTCATTGAGTGCGCCTAGCAAGGCATTGGCGTTAAAAGCAATTTCTTCACCAAAACGAAATGATGTCGTTAAACGAGACTCGGGTAAGGGTAATTGCTGCATCGCGTTGACAGCGCCACGCCATGCATAAATTTGTTGGTGTGCGTCACCGACATAAATAACTTGGGTATTACGTTGTTTAAGTAAAATTCCCAGCATTAATGGATCAGCGTCTTGTGCTTCATCAAACAAGACATAATCGGCGGGAATATTCGGTTCAGACAAAGCCCATAATTTTAGGTAAATATCATGACCAATCCCTGCGGCATGATTTGGATCGATGGATTCGAGCCAACGTCGTTCTACAGCTGGATATAAATGTTTTTGTAATTCAGTAATATCATCTGGATGTAACCAACTCGGCGCTTGTAAATGGCGTGGAGCTGGGTACTGTGAACTGGTGGAGCAGAAATAACTCACAGCATTAGCCACCAAACTAGCAAGGCGTGACGGCATCAACACATATTTTTCATAGCGTCCACCCATCATGCGACGTAAGGTAATTGGGCTAAGACGATATTCTTTGGCAATAAAACTTGGGCTTAAACGGGGTAAGCGTAGTTTATCCGTCACTCCACGTGGAACACTGCGATAGGCCAAAGAGTGGAATGTACGACAGTCAACATGGTTGTGAAAACGGTTTTGTGCCTCAGTCGCAATGGCTTTATTGAATGCTAAGTACATACCACGCCGCTGCGGCATGGCATCACTGATCATTTGCAGTGTGGTGGTTTTACCTGTGCCAGCATAGGCAATCACTTTAAAAGATTTGCCCAAGCGTGCGTTATCTATGGCAGTTGCTTGCTCATAGGTGGCGGCCGGTTTCTTAATATCTGACACAGGCAAGACTTAGTGACTACGGTTGGCTTTTTCAACCAAACCTGATAAGCCTTGACGGCGTGCCAATTCATTTAACACCAATTGAGGGTCGAGGTCGAAGTAACCTAACATCACAATGGTATGGAACCATAAATCAGCCACTTCATAGATCAAATCATTTTTATGATCTTCGTTGGCTTCATTTTTAAAGTCTTTGGCAGAAATAATGGTTTCAACACTTTCTTCGCCGACTTTTTCTAAAATCTTGTTTAGGCCTTTATGGTACAACTTCGCCACATAAGATGAATCTGGATCCGCTTTTTTACGCTCCGCCATCATCTGACCTAGGTATGACAGAACATCTACTTGCTCTGAAGTCGCATTTGAGGCATTCATAGCAAGCGTATGTGGATTTGTTGATTTTTCACCATAAATTTGGCTTGGGTCTTTAATTTGTGCATCCACAATTTCCCAACCATTTGGTGTCAATTTGCGGTAAAAGCAAGATTCACGACCGGTATGACAGGCGATACCACCATACTGCTCAATTTGTAGAATGATCACATCCGCATCACAGTCTAAGCGGATTTCATGTACAGTTTGAAAATGACCAGACTCTTCGCCTTTGTGCCATAACTTATTGCGTGAACGTGAGAAATACACCGCTTGGTTTTTCTCAGCAGTTAGCGCTAAAGCTTCACGGTTCATCCATGCCACCATCAACACTCGACCTGTTTGATGATGCTGTGCAATAGCAGGCACTAAGCCTTGTTCGTTAAATTTTACTTCATCGAGCCATTGCACGTTGTTCATGAGAATTTCACCAAATAATATTCAAAAATTAAAAAGCTACAATGTCAGTAGCAACCCCATAGTGTAAGCCATCGTGTCTTTGATGGGGAGTTAAATCTTAATCAAATTTTAAATCGACAAGTAGCTCGTTGGTCTGAATGATGGGTCTACGCGCAATATCAGCATAATTCATTTGTCCAAATGCACCTGTTTTTAGTCCTGAAATGGTGATGGCCATTTCCTTACGGAAAAAGGGCAGTTGATACATTGCGCGAAAAGAAAGATCACGTAAGGGGCCCGTCCAAGCATGATTCGACTGATAAAATGGCGTTAGTAAGCGACTAAAAAATTGATAAAAACGAACCGATGATAGGCGCAGTTCATGATAATGCTGCCAAAGCGCTTCGTGGTTAAATAGCTGATTATTCTGACTTGCTTTTAGTACGGCCTGGCTGATCGCCCATGCATCTAGTAAAGCCATATTGGCGCCTTGTCCAAGTTGAGGGCTCATGGCATGTGCTGCGTCACCCATCAGACCAATTCGACCCTCGCCAAGTTTACTTAAAACCACATCACGATAGTTGGCCGAGAGCCAAGCTGGCTTATGATCTGCGTGTGGAATGTGATGTTCTAACCATTCGGCTACTTTAGGCCAATGTTTTGAAACATCATGTAGCCATTGTTGTTGCTGCTTCGGTGTTTTTAGAAAGCTTTCAAGTTGATTACTCGGTAAACTCCAAAAAATACTCGAGAGTCGCTGTTCAGGCTGACTCGGAACAGCTCCTGTGGGCATCACACCCATCATGATGTTCGAGCGATGATAGAACTGATGTAGAATTTTAGGGTTAAGTACTTCACATTCCGGCACAATAATCCACTTGGCACCCCATGGATAAGGCTTATTTAACTTAACCCATGTCTGTGGCCGAAGTTGGCTACGTGCGCCATTGGCGATCAGTACCAAATCACAACGGTGGGTGAATGAATAGCCCTGAGTTGTTCCAATTAAACTGACGCTATCATCTCGTTGCTCTAACTCAGCAATCTCGTGCTGCATGTGCCATTCGATATGATTGGTATATTCACGGGCTTTGGACTCGAGTACATGACATAAAGTGGCACGGTGAATCCCTAAACCATAGAAACGTGGATCTGCTTGTTTATAATGGCTATTAATCAGCAAATCACCGCCAGAAATTTGGCCTTCTAAACCGCTGACCATCGTACCCAGTGTAAGAGCATGTTCTAACACACCCAGATGTTCAAAAACGGCGAGTCCAGCGGGTTGTAACAGTAATCCTGCACCAACAGGCTCAAGTTCACTGACTTTTTCATACAGATGGATGTGATGACCTTGTGCTGCTAGGAGTGATGCTGCAGCTAAACCTGCTGTACCTGCACCAATAATAGCAATATTTAGATTTTTCATTCTTTTGATCGAGTTAAGCCATTATTTTAAGCTATAGCTTCAATCTAGCAAAAAAGCACACTCAAGACGAATAAAAAAAAGTCCCAAATGGGACTTTTAAATTATTTGGTGGGTTAGCTGATTACCAATGCTCACCCGGGAATAAGCGAGCATATGCTTTTTGTACCCAATTCAACTTTTGTTGTTGTCCAACAGAGGCAGAAGAGCTTGGGAATAGGTTATAACCAATCGACATGAGTTTGTTGTTGATGTCCGGCGCGATAGAGTAGGTAATGGATGCCAAACGACCCAAATTAGTTGCCACTTTTTTCGGGCGTTTCACAATCGCATATGCAATTAAATCAGCAGCTTGCTCTGGCGAAAGTGTTGGTACGTATTTATAAATTTTTGTTGGTGCAATCATTGGTGTACGAACCAAAGGCATATAGACCGAAGTAATTGCAATGTTGTGAGAATGAACTTCTGCACTTAAACAACGACTAAACGCGTCTAACGCGGCCTTCGAAGCTACATAAGCAGAGAAGCGCGTTGCATTCGCCAACACACCAATTGAACTGATATTGATAATGTGGCCTTCACGACGAATCATCATTTTAGGCAATAAGTTCATCACTAAACGGACGGCACCAAAATAATTTAACTGCATGGTACGTTCAAAGTCGTGGAAGCGATCCGTAGATTCGTGCACAGCACGACGAATTGAACGGCCTGCATTATTAATCAGAATATCAATGTGATCGACTGACGCTAAAATCTGTTGTGCAACGGCATCAATCGAATCCATATCATTTAAGTCACATGGAAAGACATCAGCCTTACCACCACTGGCTTCAATTTCTTGTTTAACGGCATCGAGCGTTTCTTTGGTACGAGCAACCAATAGAACATGAGCACCTGCATTGGCAAGGCGATGAGCTGTGGTTAAACCAATACCACTAGATGCACCTGTGATCAAAATGGTTTTGCCGTTTACACGGTCAACAAAGCGGTTTTCGAGTCTTGAATTCACAATAAGGTTCCCTGTTCAATCCATATTTTTGTAGTCATTTATCGGCCTGTTGGCGTCAAGCGGAAGGCTATTCTTAATGAGCTGTATGATAACGATTTAAATAAAAAAAGCTAGAATATAAGTTGTTGATAATTCAGTGTAATTTAGAGTTTTTACTCTAAAACAAAATAGCGCGTTAAGCGATTTTTAGCATATAAATCCGTGAAAGAGAAGCCCTTTCTAGCAAAGCATAGATACAAATATTTTAGTCAAAATAATAAATCTAAATTTGTAAATGGCATACGGATGACCGTGCTGTTTATTTGAGCAGTTTTTAAAATGAAATTTTCAGCAATTTAATATTCGAAGAGTGAGAGAAATAGATTCTTAATTCATACAAAAAAGGCCTCTATACAGAGGCCTTGTTGATTTTTCTAATTTAAACGGTAGCTAATGCTTGCTCCAAATCGGCGATTAAATCATCCGCATGTTCAATGCCAATTGAGAGGCGCACCATGTCTATGCTCACACCAGCAGCTTTTAACTCTTGTTCGTTGAGTTGACGATGTGTTGTGGTTGCAGGATGGCAAGCCAAGCTTTTTGCATCGCCAATATTGACCAAACGTGTAAAGAGTTGCAGCGCATCAATGAAGCGTGTGCCCCCTGCAAGACCATCTTGTACGCCAAAAGAGAGAATAGCTGAAGGTTTACCTTTAACATATTTTTGCGCCAAAGCGTGCTGCGGATGATCTTTTAAACCTGCGTAATTGACCCATTTCACTTTTGGATGCGCTTGCAAATACTCTGCAATTTTTTGCGCATTTTCAGTATGGCGTTCCATACGTAAACTTAAAGTTTCCAAGCCTTGAAGAATCAAAAATACATTATGTGGGCTAATGGCTGCACCGGTATTACGTAGTGGCACTACGCGTGCACGGGCAATGTAAGCGGCTTCGCCTAATGCCTCGACATAGTTGACACCGTGATAACTTGGATCAGGTGTATTCAATGCTTTAAAGCGCTCAGGGTATTTACCCCATGGAAATTTACCGCTATCGACAATAATGCCACCAATGGAATTACCATGACCCCCAATGTATTTGGTCAATGAATGCACCACAATATCGGCACCAAATTCAAAAGACTTTTGCAGGACTGGAGTTGCAACCGTATTGTCAACAATGACAGGCACACCATATTCATGCGCAATTTTTGCAATGGCTTCTAAATCAATAATATTGCCAAGTGGATTGCCAATAGATTCAACAAAAACCAATTTGGTCTTTTCATCAATGAGGCTACGAAGGGCTTCAGGATTTTGATAATCGAAAAATCGAACTTCAATGCCTTGTTTTGGTAGGGTATGCGCAAATAAGTTATACGTTCCGCCATAAAGCGTCGAAACGGAAGCAATATTGTCACCTGCTTCGGCAATGGTTTGGATGGCATAGGTGATTGCTGCCATACCTGAAGCCAAAGCCAATGCACCAATACCACCTTCGAGTGCTGCAACACGTTGTTCTAGCACTGCAGTGGTGGGGTTCATAATACGGGTGTAGATATTACCCTGAACTTTTAAATCAAATAAATCTGCCCCATGTTGAGTATTATCAAACGAATATGATGTTGTTTGATAGATCGGAACCGCAACAGCTTTGGTGGTTGCTTCCGGGGTATACCCTGCGTGAATCGCTAAAGTTTCATCTTTATATGTCATGTTTACTTCATCTTTGTGAGTTGATTTTTAATCAGTCTATCATTTATTTATATAAGTAAAAGTGCATAAGTTGTCAAATATTTAGCAAATTTATTCATATATATGAATAAATTTCAGCTAAAGATGAGTGAAATTGAATTAAAAATATCGTGATTATTTTTTATGCAGAATTAAACTTGTAACAATGCATTGAAGCCGCGTGTGAAACCTTATTTTTTCGCGACTTTATGCGTATAATAGCCGATTATTTTTTCGCTCATTTGAGCAGGGGCAACTTTATGTTGTTCCGTATATGGTTTGACTATTGAGGAGTCCTACGTGGCCCAATATATTTACACGATGAACCGTGTGTCGAAAATGGTTCCGCCGAAACGCGAAATCCTAAAAGACATCTCTTTATCATTTTTCCCAGGCGCAAAAATTGGTGTGCTTGGTCTAAACGGTGCAGGTAAATCTACCTTGCTTCGTATTATGGCGGGCGTAGATAAAGATTTCTCAGGTGAAGCACGTGCGCAACCAGGTATCAAAATTGGTTACCTTGAGCAAGAACCACCTTTGGACGAAACCAAAGACGTACGTGGTAACGTGGAAGATGGTTTGCGTGAACCACTTGATGCTCTTGCACGTTTAGATGAAGTTTTCGCTGAATATGCAGCTGAAGATGCTGACTTTGATGCACTTGCAAAAGAGCAAGAGAAGTTAGAAGCAATTATCCATTCTTGGGATGCACACAACATTGTGAACCAAATGGACCAAGCTGCTGCTGCGTTAAACCTTCCAGCATGGGATGCAGACGTATCTAAGTTGTCAGGTGGTGAGCGCCGCCGTGTAGCACTTTGCCGCTTGTTATTGTCTAAACCGGACATGTTGCTTCTAGATGAACCTACGAACCATTTGGATGCTTCTTCAGTATCATGGTTGGAACGTTTCTTGAAAGACTTCCCAGGTACAATCGTTGCCATTACGCATGACCGTTATTTCTTGGATAACGTTGCTGAATGGATTCTTGAGCTTGACCGCGGCATGGGTATTCCATACCAAGGTAACTACTCTTCTTGGTTAGAGCAGAAAAATGCGCGTTTAGAGCAAGAACAGAAGCAAGAAGAATCTTTTGCTAAAGCATTGAAAAAAGAACTTGAATGGGTTCGTTCAAATGCTAAAGGTCAGCAAAAGAAAAACAAAGCGCGTATGGAACGCTTCGAAGAGCTTAACTCTCGTGAATTCCAACAGCGTAACGAAACCTCAGAAATCTACATTCCACCTGGTCCACGTCTAGGCAACAAGGTTGTAGAAGTTGAAGGCATCAGCAAATCGTTTGGTGATCGTACGCTTTATAAAGACTTATCATTTGTTGTTCCACCATGTGCGATTGTGGGTATTGTGGGTGAGAACGGTGCGGGTAAAACCACACTATTCCGTATGATGACAGGTGAGCAACAACCTGATACTGGTACTGTGGTACTGGGTGAGTCGGTTAAAGTGGCTTACGTGGGTCAGATTCGTGACACATTAGATGATAACAAAACGGTTTGGGAAGAAGTTTCTGGCGGTTTAGATATCTTGAAGATTGGTGACTACGAAATTGCATCGCGTGCTTATATCGGTCGCTTTAACTTTAAAGGTCAAGATCAGCAAAAACGCGTAGGTCAATTGTCAGGTGGTGAACGTAACCGTTTACAACTTGCGAAAATCCTACAAATGGGCGCAAACGTAATCTTACTCGATGAACCATCAAACGACTTGGACATCGAAACTTTACGTGCACTTGAGGATGCAATTCTTGTATTCCCAGGTACAGTCATGGTGATTTCGCATGACCGTTGGTTCCTAGACCGTATTGCAACACATATTTTGTCATTTGAAGGTGAAACACCAGAATTCTTCACGGGTAACTACCATGAATTTGAAGAATTCCGTCGTAAACGTGATGGTGATGACCTTGTTGCGAAGCGTCAAAAATACCGCAAAATTGGTAACTAAGTTCCAGTTTTAAAATAAAAAACCAGCCTGCGGGCTGGTTTTTTATTGCTTAGGGTGCAATGACTATACAACAATGTCTTCATAGGCATGATGTAAGACGTAATCTGCATGTTCATGGCCTTGTGCAGCAGCTTTACTGAGCCAAAGTTCTGCAAGTTCATAATTGCGGTCCAAGCCGAGTTCTCCACGTAAATAACCGAGACCTAAGCGATATTGGGCATCTTTATGACCTTTTAATGCGGCACTTAAAAAATTCCACATGGCATTGCGATAGTCAGTAGGGGATTGGTCTGCTGAATCCATAGTATGGTGACTGAGAAAGTCTTGATGGTGTTGAGCCGCAAGAATTTCGAAATAAGTTCCTTGGGCATAATTACCCTCGGCTTCTGGAACCGAAAGATGCATTCCTTGCAACTTTGGATTCATCTGTTGTGATAACAGTGCATAGACTTTTTTCAGAGCTTGTATCATCATTGTTAAACTCCTTGCTTAAAAATATAACCACTTGATTAATAAAAAATTAATTGCAGTTATTCGTGCGCTGTGTTGATTGATTTAATTGTTTTATGCAGAACACTAAGATGAAATTAGCATGCTTGTCATGATATGTGAATAGTTCTTGAAAAATATCTATAAGTGATTTCAGTCATCTAGATTGCGAAAAATGATTTTTAATAAATTGAAAGTAGATGCTGAAAAAAGCAGTTTTAAAGTTTGAAGGTGAAACGTAGTACTGAAGGTTGAATAATGTAATTTTATTACGTTTACTGCACCTGTTAAGCTCAAGACTGAAGAACATATAATTTATAAAGGTCAGAAAATAATGAGTGAGCATCATGGGCATGACCACAGCCATGCCGTTGTGACGGAAGGTAATGTAAAAAAACTCAGTTTTGCTTTGGCACTGACGACAACTTTTTTAATTGTTGAAGTCGTGGCAGGTTTTATCACTCAAAGTCTAGCGTTGCTTTCAGATGCGGCACATATGTTCACAGATGCTGCTGCACTGGCCATTGCATTGGTTGCGATAAAAATAGGAAAACTTCCTGCTGATAATAAACGTACCTTTGGCTATCAGCGCTTTGAAATTTTGGCGGCCTTATTTAACGCCCTGATGTTATTTGTTGTGGCTATCTATATTTTATACGAAGCCTATCAGCGCTTTTCGACACCACCTGAAATTCAAAGTATGGGGATGATGATTGTTGCTGTAATTGGTCTCATCATTAATTTAATTTCGATGCGTATTCTATTTTCCAGTTCACAAGAAAGTTTGAATGTGAAAGGGGCTTATTTAGAAGTGCTCAGTGATGCTTTGGGCTCAGTAGGTGTCATTATTGGTGCCGCAGTGATTTATTTCACTGGGTGGATGTGGGTCGATACGGTCATTGCGGTGTTAATTGGATTTTGGGTATTGCCACGGACTTGGATTTTATTAAAACAAAGCATCAATATTTTATTGGAAGGTGTACCAGAAGAAATCGATATTGAAAAATTACGTAATGATCTCCTGGCATTGAAAGGGGTGGAAAATATTCACCAGTTAAAAGTTTGGGCAATCACATCGAAAAATGTACATTTAACTGTGCATCTATATGCGCCAGAAGCAGATCGAAATGCTTTGTATTTTGAGGCAATTGATATGCTACAACATCAGCATGGGATCACGGAGATGACCTTGCAGATCGAGGAAGATGAATGTGTGGTACGCCATCACACCCATAACTCTGATCATGCCCATGAACATCATCATGGCGAGCGTGAATCGCATCCACATGATCAATCACATCAGCATTGAGCTGATGTGATTTTTGATTAAGTTAGAAAATTAGATTTCCCACTCATGATTGCATTCTCGGCATTTCCATTTCTTTTGCGATTGCATGAAACCTTGCATAGAAATTTTGAAATCTGGCAAATCGCGGTAGAACATAAAACCAGCAATTACACAAACAATAAAGACAACCACAGTAGCGCTTTGTAATGTCGTTCCAGCGCCATCACCAAAGATCCACATTGCGATGCTGATTAATACCAACAGTAATAAAATAAATACTGCTGGAATCAACATGATTAAACTTTTTGGAACAACAGGGCGTGCGACAGGTGCACCTGCTTGTGCCTGAGGCATAATTTTAGGGCTTTGGCATTTTGGGCAACGGTATTGCATTACAACTCCATAATTTTAATCTATGACTTATTCTAATCTGAATAACGCAGAAAGCAAAAATACCAAGGAAAGTTCTGACTATAAATTTTAGGCAATAAAAAACCCAAGTCATAATGCTTGGGTTTTTTATTAAGACCATTTCAAAGAAATAATCTTGAATATGGCGTCCCTACGGGGATTCGAACCCCGGTTACCGCCGTGAAAGGGCGATGTCCTAGGCCTCTAGACGATAGGGACAAGTGAGGCAACTTCGATTTGGTTAACACCATCTCTCTGTATGGGCGCTATATTAGGGGGATAACGCCCACGCGTCAACTAAAAATTCAATTAAGCTTCATCAACTGCATCATTTTTCGGCAGTTTTAAGCTTTCATTAAGTTTTTCCCACGCTTTTGTTTCTTTTTTACTCGGACCACCCACAATTTCAAGTGCATGACGTAAACGTGCGAAGGTCAAATCAGGGCCAATGGTGACCATAGACTGCATTACAGGTGTAGATGAAGTAGAGCCTGCAATCGCAATAAAGAACGTTGGCATAAAGTCACGGAGTTTAATGCCCATTTGGTTCGCTAAATCCATTAGTGTTTGGCTTACCGTGTCATTATTCCACGTGAATAAACTTTCAAGGCGCCAAATGGCAAATTGTAGGCTTTGACGTACTTGTTCTTCAGACAATTTTTTGCTTTCAAATTGTTCCTTAGACAGTGTTGGGAATTGGTTGAAATAGAAACCAGCCCAATTTACTGCTTCAGACAATAAGTTAATACGTGGTTGAATCGCGGCAGCAATATCTTCCAGTGTTTGACGGTCTGATTTCCAAGCCAACAGTGTATTCAAAAGTTCAGTAGGGGTAAGCCCTTTAATCCATTGACCATTCAACCAGTTGAGTTTTTCAACATCAAAGATTGGGCCACCCAAAGACACACGTTGAATATCAAAATGTTCAATCATTTCAGCCAAAGTGAATTTTTCACTTTCATCTGGCATAGACCAGCCCATACGACCCAAGTAGTTCAAAAGAGCTTCTGGTAGTACACCAATATCTTTGTAATAGTTGATTGAGGTTGGGTTTTTACGTTTAGACAGTTTTGATTTGTCTGGGTTACGTAATAATGGCATGTGGCAAAGCACAGGCATTTCCCAACCAAAGTATTTATAAAGCAACTGATGTTTAGGCGCAGATGGAATCCATTCTTCACCACGGATCACGTGGGTAATTTCCATTAAATGGTCATCAACAACGTTTGCTAAGTGGTAAGTTGGTAGGCCGTCAGTTTTCAATAGAATTTGCATGTCAACTTGTGCCCATGGAATTTCTACTTCGCCACGTAATAAGTCATTGAATTTGCAAATACCTTCTTCAGGGACTTTCATACGAATAACATGAGGCTCGCCTGCAGCTAAACGGCGTTCAACTTCTTCAGCAGTATGTTTTAAACCACGGCCATCATAGCGAGGTGATTCGCCGCGTTCTTGTTGTTCAGCACGCATTTGATCAAGTTCTGCTGCCGTTGCGAAGCAGTAGAAAGCATGGCCTTTTTCAACAAGTTCCAATGCATATTGTTTATAAATGTCCATACGCTCCGATTGACGGTACGGCGCATGTGGCCCGCTGATATCAGGACCTTCAGACCAATTAAGACCTAGCCAGCGCAATGAATCTAAAATCATTTTTTCAGATTCAGGGGTAGAGCGTAATTGGTCAGTATCTTCAATACGAAGAATAAATTCACCGCCATGCTGTTTTGCAAAACATAAGTTAAACAATGCAATGTAGGCAGTCCCAACGTGCGGGAAACCAGTAGGAGAAGGTGCGATACGAGTACGAACAGTCATAATCAGCTATTAATCAGAATGTAAATTAGGGACTATTATAACGAAAAAGCCTGATCACTTAATGCTTAATTCAACATTCAATGATCAGGCTTATCTCGATGCTCGGAGGGGAGAGCACCAATGGTTATAAATTTATGCTGAACTCAACAATCTAGAGATAAAATCTGTAGATTAAGAGTTGCTGCCAGAGAAAATGGCTTGGACAAAACGTGAAAAACTTTGGTTTTGTGATGCAAAAAAGCTTTGTGATGGTGGTGCTTTAATCGAAGTTAGCACTTTTAAATTATCGTCTGTACGACCTTTTGCTTCCGATTTTTGCTGATTAATGGCCTTCTCAATCAAAGAAGTGCGTTCAGCAGGCATAGTTACTTTATTTGAAGAACTATGTGTAACCGCACAAAAACCTGTTTGCGCTGTCAATGCGATGCCCAATCCAAGGCACACTGCATAAGAAAATTTCATGTCCAAATCTCCCCTTATTTGGTGATGGAACTTTATATTTTGCAATATCGTTTTAATATTTAGACTACGATTTAACCATCTTTGGTAATTAAAAAGTAGAACTACGTCACAATTTTTACAAAAAAACTAAAAAAGTCGGTTTTAGAGTTACCTAAATAGACTGTTTTCTACAGATTTTCGGTAGTTGTAACAGACAACTGTGAAGATAGCATGGAGGGAATTTTGATAATGGCTGAGATTTAGCAATTTTTCTGCATTTGATGGCTGTTTTTTGGATATCTAAAAAATAGAAATACTACTGAAATAATAATATAGATTGCTGATTGTTAATATTATTTTAGATTTATATAGTGCGTTTAATCGTCAGTATAAGTTGAATCAAATGAAAAAAATAATTGCTTCTGGGGTTTTGGTTTTATTGAGTAGTGTGGCTGCGCAGGTATATGCCGCAAAAGATTTTTTAAATGTATCTTACGATCCGACCCGTGAGTTTTATCAAGAATATAATCAGGCATTTGGTCAGTATTGGAAACAGCGTACAGGTCAAGAAATTAACTTTAAACAGTCGCATGGTGGTTCAGGTAAGCAAGCCCGTGCAGTCGCTACAGGACTACAAGCCGATGTTGTGACCTTGGCATTGGCCAACGATATTGATGAAATTGTGGCTACCGGTCAGATCAATAAGAATTGGCAAAAACAATTTCCGAATAATTCTGCACCTTATACCTCGACCATTGTATTTTTAGTACGTAAAGGCAATCCAAAGAAAATTAAGGATTGGAATGATTTAACCAAGCCGGGCGTTGAAATTATTACACCGAATCCGAAGACGGGTGGGGCACCACGTTGGATTTATTTATCTGCTTGGGGGTATGCGTTAAAACAACCGGGTGGTAATGACGCGAAAGCGAAAGATTTAGTCAAAAAACTATATAGCAATGTCAAAGTGTTAGATTCAGGTGCGCGTGGCTCACTGACTACTTTCGCAGAACGCGGTATTGGTGATGTGCTATTGTCTTGGGAAAATGAAGCATTATTAGCAACACAAGGTTTAGGTAAAGATAAGTTTGATATTGTTTACCCATCGATTTCGATTTTGGCAGAACCCTCTGTGGCAGTGGTTGATAAAACCGTTGATAAAAATGGCAATCGAAACTTAGCTAAAGGCTATCTCAACTATTTATACTCACCAAAAGGACAGGAGTTAGCTGGTAAATATTACTTCCGTCCACGTGATGCAAAAGCGACTGCGAAATATGCGGCACAATTTCCAAAACTACAAACTTTTACGATTGATAAAGTATTTGGGGGATGGGCAAAAGCACAGAAGACACATTTCGTAAATGGTGCGATTTTTGATCAAATTTATAGTGAGAAAAATTAAGTCGATGTATGGATTGATCTTTTTATTTAGCTAAATTTTTTTGAAACGGATAATTTGTTATCCGTTTTTTGCATATGCAATCCATAAAAACCTATATATGCATAATAAGTAAAGTGTTTTTGATATTTTAGTAATAAAAACAATATTTTAAAAAATAAGATCTACAAATACTAAGCTCTTTGAAGATACATATCTGAATTGCGATTTATGATTTTATTTCATATATTTAGCACCATTGAAGATAACTTTATGCTGGCTGGTATGAAAACTCAATTTAAAGCCTTGATTAGTGCTGCCTTATTGGCAACAGGTGTGGCATTTACTACAACAACAGCACAAGCTGCTGACCGTGAATTCTTAAACGTATCTTATGATGCAACACGTGAATTTTACGACGAATTTAACAAATCATTTGGTGCTTATTGGAAAGAGCGCACTGGAAATACAGTTGCATTCAAACAATCACATGGTGGTTCAGGTAAGCAAGCACGTTCGGTTGTTGATGGCTTAAAAGGCGATGTAGTGACTTTAGCTTTGGCGAACGACATTGAAGAAATCGTCAAGTCAGGTCAAATTCAACCAGGTTGGCAAAAAGAGTTTCCACATAATTCTGCACCATATACATCAACCATCGTGTTCATGGTACGCAAAGGCAATCCGAAAAAAATTAAAGATTGGTCTGACTTGACCAAACCGGGTGTACAAATTATTACGCCTAACCCGAAAACTGGTGGCTTACCACGTTGGGTTTATCTATCTGCTTGGGGTTATGCTCTAAAACAACCAGGTGGCAGCGAAGCGAAAGCGAAAGATTTTGTCGGCAAAATGTACCATAACGTCAAAGTGATGGATTCTGCTGCACGTGCATCAATGACAACTTTTGCTGAGCGCGGAATTGGTGACGTGTTATTAACATGGGAAAATGAAGCATTAGTGACGCAAAAAACATTGGGTAAAAATAAGTTTGATATTGTTTATCCATCAATGTCTATTTTGACTGAACCTTCGGTTGCGATTGTTGATAAAACTGTGGCGAAAAATGGCAATAAATGGTTAGCGCAAGGTTATATCAACTACTTGTATTCACCATTGGGTCAAGATATGGCAGCACGTCATTTCTATCGTCCACGTAATGCAGAAGTATTAGCCAAATATAAAGCACAGTTCCCAACTTTAAAAACATTCACCATTGATGAAGTTTTTGGTGGTTGGTCTAAAGCACAGCAAACCCACTTTGTGAATGGCGCAATCTTTGATCAAATCTATAACAATAAGCGTTAAGATTTAATTCAGATTTTTCTATTTGCTTTAAAAAAACCTCCTTTGGGAGGTTTTTTTATTAAATGGCATAAAATAAAAACGGTTTTCTCTATGGAAAGTAATATTTCTGTACAAAAAGACGTTTGGAGCTTTGCTAAAACAAGGTAATAATGTGCAGTTACATTTTTAGCTGTGTTGAACGAACCCTTATGTCGCATATTTCTGTATTACTTCATGAAACTGTTGATGCCTTACTAGCAGATCGCAATACAGGAATTTTCGTAGATGGGACTTTTGGACGTGGCGGACACACTCGTTTATTGCTGTCTAAATTAGATGAAAATGCACGTGTTTATGGTTTTGATAAAGACCCTCAAGCATTGGCTGTCGCTGCCGAATTAGAGCAAGAAGATCCGCGTTTTAAAATTATTCATGCCAGCTTTGCGGATTTAAAACAAGAATTACAAGATCGTGGTATTGAGTCTGTAGATGGCATCATGGCGGACTTAGGGGTATCTTCACCTCAGCTTGATCAAGCTGAACGTGGTTTTAGCTTTATGAAAGATGGTCCTTTGGACATGCGTATGGATAACTCGCAAGGCCCAACAGCGGCACAGTGGTTGGTAGATATTGAAGAAGAAGACCTGGCGAATATTATTTTTAAATATGGTGAAGAGCGTTATAGCCGCCGTATTGCCAAAGCGATTAAAGCAGCGGGTTATATTGAAACCACTGGTCAATTGGCAGAGATTGTAAAAGTTGCGCACCCGAAATGGGAAAAAAATAAGCATGCTGCAACACGTACTTTCCAAGCAATCCGTATTGCTATTAATAAAGAACTCGACGATATTGATATTTTCTTGCCTCAAGCAGTGGAAATGCTTAAACCTGAAGGAACACTTGCAGTGATTAGCTTCCATTCATTAGAGGATCGTTTAATTAAACAATTTATTCAAAAAGAATCGACATTGGCAGAAGATACAGGCTGGGGCTTACCACAGAAACGTGAAGATACCCGCCGTTTGAAAAAAGTATCTCGTATTAAAGCTAGTGATGAAGAAGTAAAAGCCAACCCACGTTCGCGTAGTGCTTGGCTTCGAGTGGCAGAGCGTTTAGCTTAAAAGGCAAAGAATGAAAACCGAAGCGATAGAAAAAATAGCGAATAAGCTGCAAACAAAAAAAGTCGTTGTTTATGGCATTTTGATGGTGTTGGTTTTTATCAGTGCCATTATGGTGGTATTCCAAGTGTTTGAGTATCGTCAAGATTATCGTAAGCTTAGTACATTTATGCGTGAACGAGACGACTTAAATGCAGAGTGGGGGCGCTTACTTATCGAACAACAAACTTTCGGTGCAACTGCGCAAATTGGAACACGTGCGGTGACTCAACTACGTATGTATTCACCACCAGTCGCTCAAACGGTTGTTATTTCATTGCCACAAACTCCAGAACAGAAAAAATAGGCTAGCTGTCACATGGTTGAGAAAAGAAACAAACAAGCTCCACGTAAAAAACAGCAGTCTGTAACAGGTAAAACAGCGATTGCTGTGGAAATGTGGCGTTACCACCTCATGTGGGCGGTTGTTTTACTGTGCTTTATTGCACTCGTAGGACGGGCTTTTTATGTGCAAATTATTAATAAAGACTTTTTGCAAAATAAAGCCAATGCCAAAATTTTAAGAACTGAAACGCTCAAAGCCATGCGTGGTGTTATTTACGATCGTCATGGTGTGCCTTTGGCGATTAGTACACCGATCATGAAAATCGTGATTGATCCACGTGATTATTTTGATAATAAAAAACTGTTTGAAGAAACCACAGCCGAACTTGCCAAAGATCCAACCAACCGCAAACTTAAGCGTCAATTGCCAGATAAAAATTTAAATTTGGATGAGTTAGCGGATGCTGTGGGGATGGATCGTGCAGAACTTAAACGTAAAATGAATGAGCGTCCACGTTCACGCTATTTAGTCTTACAAAAAGAAGTTCCTCCGCAACAAGCTGAATTGATCATGAAACGTGATTTTCAGGGAGTCTATACCGAGAAAAACTACAAGCGCTATTACCCGCAACCTCAGCCCAATTCACAAATTATTGGTTTGACCAATAGTGAGGGGATGGGGATTGAAGGTTTGGAAATGCAGCTTAATCAACGTCTTTCTGGTGTAGATGGGGCGCAACAAATTGTGCGTGATAAAAAAGGCAATCGTGTTAAAGACCCTGAAATTGTCAAAGAAGTCGAATCTGGGGAAAATATCACACTAAGTATCGACTCGCGCCTGCAATACATTATGTATCGTGAGTTAACTGCGGCAGGTGTGGCAAACAATGCACGTTCAGCAACCGCAATTGCAGTTGATGTGAAAACAGGTGAAATCTTGGCGATGACCTCATGGCCATCGTATAACCCGAACGACAAGAAAAGTTTAGGTAATAAAGATGCAATGCGTAACCGTGGCGCAGTAGATTCATTTGAGCCGGGTTCGACCATGAAGCCAATGACCGTTGCGATGGCTTTGGAAAGCGGTAAATATCAGCCGAATACCGTAGTCAATACCTCGCCAGGTTCGATGCGTGTCGGTAATCATACCATTCGCGATACGCATAACTATGGTGCCTTGACACTAGGTGGCATTATTCAAAAATCATCCAACGTTGGTGTGGCTAAAATGGCCTTATCACTGCCGTATGAAACCTTACCAACTTTTTATCAGCGTTTAGGTTTTGGTCAGCGTTCAGCAGTTAAATTCCCTGGTGAAAGTGCGGGTTTAATCTTGCCGAAAAGTAAATGGAATGTCTCAGAAGTTGCGACTATGGCTTATGGTTATGGCTTAAACGCAACCGTGCTTCAGCTTGCAGATGCGTATGCGATGATTGCCAATAAAGGCGTTAAAATGCCACTCAGTTTGTACAAGTTGGAAGAAAAGCCGAAAGGCGATCAAATGATTGATCCAAAAATCGCAGACCAAGTTTTATTGATGATGGAAACCGCGACTTTACCGGGCGGTACGGCAACTCGCGCTGCGATTTCGGGTTATCGCGTGGCAGGGAAAACAGGTACAGCACATAAATTACGTGCAGACCGTAAAGGCTATTCAACTTCTGAGTATCGCGCTTTGTTTGCTGGGGTTGCACCTGTGAGTGATCCACGTCTTGCGATGATTGTCGTGGTGGAAAACCCGCAAGGTTCTTATTATGGCGGTACAGTCTCAGCTCCTGTATTTGCGCGCGTGATGCAAGAATCCTTACGTTTAATGAATGTTCCTTTAGATAAACCTTTAGATACTCCCAATATCCAGAAATAGGTGATGAATGAAAATTACGTTTCAAGATCTATACACCGTTGAACAGCCTGCTGAATGGATGAAACAATCCATTCAGGGGTTCAATCTGGATAGTCGTAAAGTCAGCACAGGGCAAATTTTCATTGCCCTGACTTCGTTTTCACAACCTGAAAAAACTGCTCAATTTGCGCAAGCGGCATTAGACCGCGGTGCTATGGCTGTGGTGTCAGAAATGGATTTGGGTGTTAGTCCAAGTATCGTGATTGAAGATGTACGTCATTTGATGGGGCAATGGCAAAAGCAGTATTTGCAAACCACGCAACCTGTACAAGCAGCACGTATTTTGGCTGTAACAGGGACCAATGGTAAAACAACCATTTCACGTTTAATTGCAGAATTGTTAATGCTGCAAGGCAAAAAATGTGCAGTGATGGGCACGACAGGGAATGGTATTTTACCAAATCTTGAAGCATCGTCACACACGACATTAGATGCTTTACATATGCAAAATGCCTTGCATACTTATGCACTTGAAGGCGCTGAATTTGCTGCAATTGAAGCCAGTTCTCATGGTTTAGAACAAGGTCGTTTAAATGGTTGTGCAATTGAGATTGCCGCTTATAGCAATTTAAGCCGTGACCATTTGGATTATCATAAAACCCTTGAAGCCTATGCCGAAGCTAAGTCACGTCTATTCAAATTTGCATCGTTAAAAGTGGCGATTATCAATATTGATGATGAACACGCCAATGTGATGCTTGATGCTTCACGTCAAAATCCCGCTCAACCTAAAATTTTAACTTATTCAACGCGTCAAGCAGCTGATTATCAAGTGAAGGATATTCATTACAGTTTAAGTGGGGCACAATTCAAATTACGCACGGCTGATGGCGAGTTTGAAGTGAATAGCCCATTACTTGGACACTTCAATATTGAAAATATTGTCGCGAGCTTAATTGCAGCTGAACAAGCCGGTTTTGATTTGGCGGCATTGATTGCGACAGCACCCGAATTGAAAGGTGCGCCAGGTCGTATGCAAGTGATTCGTGATGACGCGCGTTTATTTGTAGTGGATTATGCACATACTCCGGATGCTTTGATTCAAGTTTTACAAACATTAAAACGTCATGTATCGCAGCAGCTTTGGGCTGTGTTCGGTTGTGGTGGTGACCGTGACCGCGGTAAGCGTCCTTTGATGACACAGGCGGCATTAAATCATGCTGATGTGGCGTTGATAACATCGGATAATCCACGTACGGAAAATCCTGAACAAATTTTTGCAGATATGAAGGCGGGTGTAAATTTTACTGGAAAAACTGTCCATGAAATTCATGACCGCCGTGAAGCGATTAAATTCGCAGTAAACCAAGCGCAAGCGGGTGATATTGTGGTGATTGCTGGTAAAGGCCATGAAAACTATCAAGAAATTGAGGGTGTTCGTCATTGGTTTGATGATGTAGTTGAAGTGCAATCGGCGATTGATGCGCAGCACCACAACACTGACTCGGCTTATCCAGCGCAATAGGAAAGAGATATGCATACTTCTACCACCAGTACGGTTCCATTAGAACCATGGACAGCGGCGCAATTCGTTGAGGCGACACAAGGTCACTGGTATAACGATAAAGCACCTACGGGGCCGATCAAGCGTATTTTGACGGATTCACGTCATGCAGAGTCTGGCGATGCCTTTTTGGCTTTAAAGGGCGAACGTTTTGATGCGCATGATTTTGTCGCTCAAGTGGCAGCCAATGGTTGTGAAATTGCCATTGTGAGTCATCCTGTCGATGCTGATATTTGTCAGTTGGTGGTGGCAGATACGCGTTTGGCCTTAGGTCATTTAGGCGCATACCGTCGTGAACAAAATTCTCAACTCAAAGTGATCGCATTAACAGGTAGTAGTGGTAAAACCACAACCAAAGAAATGCTTGGTAGTATCCTTTCTCGTCTTGCTCCGACCTTAATTACTCGCGGTAACCTGAATAACGATTTAGGTGTACCAATGATGTTGCTTGAGCTGCGTACAGAACATCAATATGCGGTGATGGAATTGGGCGCGAGTCATAAGGGTGAAATTGATTACACCTCAAATCTGGTGCAGCCGCAGGTCGCAGGGATTCTGAATATTGGTACCGCACACATGGGTGAATTTGGCGGCCGTGATGGTATTTGCCATGCCAAATCTGAAATTTATGCACATATTACTCCGACAGGTACATCTATCGTACCTGCGGATGATGATTTTACCGACTCGATCCGTGAAGCAGTACAAACCGAAAACGTTATGAGTTTCGGTCAGGGTGGTGATGTTTACGCAACAGAAGTAACGCTGCAGGCGCAATCTTCAAGTTTTGTTTTAAACACACCACAAGGCTCACGTTCAGTTCAATTGCCATTTGCCGGTGAGCATAATGTGCAAAATGCTACTGCCGCGACTGCATTTGCATTATCGATTGGTGTGAGTTTAGAGGATATTGTGATTGGTCTAGAACATGCGACTGGTGCAAAAGGTCGTTTAAACTTTATTCCTCACAAAGAACATTTATTCATTGATGATACTTACAACGCCAATCCAACCTCAATGCGTGCTGCTGCAGAAGTACTAGCACAGCAAGCAGGCATCAAAGTGATGGTGATTGGGGATATTGGCGAATTAGGTGCATCAGCTGCACAGCAGCATTACATGTTGGGTCGTGACCTTGTTTCAGTGAAAGACATTAATTTTGTGGTGTCTGTGGGTGAGTTTTCTCCCGCTGTTCAAGAAGGTGCACGCAGTACCCAATATGGTAAAAAATTACAGGCCTTCTTGTCACAAGAACAGGCTTTACCGCTATTAATTAGCCTAGTCAAAACACATCAGCCTCAGTCCATGAGTTTCCTGTTTAAAGGTTCTCGTTATACCCACATGGAAACTTTGATGGCTGAATTGATGGAGAAACTTTAATGCTGTTATGGTTATTTGAGCAGCTTGCGAGTTATCACAGCTCGTTTCAGGTTGTTCGTTATTTAACGCTTCGTTCGCTACTCAGTGTCTTAACGGCATTGGCCATTGGTCTGCTGCTTGGACCGGTGATGATTCGCAAATTACAAGCTCTCAAATATGGTCAAGCAGTCAGTTCATTTGCACCAGAAAACCATGCGAAAAAAATGGGTACGCCGACCATGGGTGGCGTGCTGATCCTGCTTTCCATTGGTATTTCAACTTTACTTTGGGCTGATTTGTCTAACCCATACGTATGGATTGTACTCGGCGTAATGGTAATCTTCGGTGCTGTAGGCTGGGCGGATGACTGGATTAAAATCCGTTATAAAGACAACGCAGGGCTACCCGCGAAGAAGAAATTCTTCTGGACTTCAGTGGCATCTTTAGGTGCAGGTATTGCTTTGTATGTCATTGCAACGCAACAAACGAATCCTGTGCATACTGCCAACATGCTGGATTTGTTGATCCCATTCTTTAAAGATATCAGCATTCCACTTTCAATCATTCCTTTGGGTATTGGCTTTATTGTCTTTACTTATTTAGTAATTAATGGTGCGTCTAATGCGGTCAACTTAACTGATGGTCTTGATGGTTTGGCGATTATGCCAATTGTCTTGGTTGCAGCAGGTTTAGGTGTTTTTGCATACCTTGCAGGTGATGTGCGCTTTGCCAATTACCTTCATATTCCCTATGTGAAATATTCATCTGAATTGGTGGTGATCTGTGCCGCAATGATTGGTGCTGGTTTGGCATTCCTATGGTTTAATGCGCATCCTGCTCAAGTGTTCATGGGTGATGTAGGTGCATTATCATTGGGTGCTATGCTTGGTACGATTGCGGTGATGGTTCGTCAAGAAATCGTGTTTGCAATTATGGGCGGTGTATTTGTAGTAGAAGCGATTTCAGTCTTTCTACAAATTGGTTCGCTACGCATGCGTAATAAACGCGTGTTCTTAATGGCACCTTTACACCATCACTATGAGAAAAAAGGCTGGCGCGAGACGCAAGTGGTGATCCGTTTCTGGATTATCACAATTATGCTGGTAGTTTTAGGTCTAATGACTTTAAAATTACGTTAAGCAAATAAATAAACGAAACCGGCATTTGCTCCCACAGATGCCGGTTTTTTTATTTCAAAATGAATTGGAGTTAAAAATGAACCTGCTGATGTGTCCAGTATGCCATGAAGCATTAAAACTCACAGAACGAACATGGCGCTGTGAAAACAATCATAGCTACGATGTGGCAAAGCAAGGTTATGTAAATTTGCATGTGGTGCAGCATAAGCACAGTAAAAATCCGGGGGATACGCCGGAGTCCGTTCAGGCGCGCCGCGCATTCTTAAGCGCAGGTCATTACGCACCATTGCAGCAAGCCGTGGTGAATATTATCTGTGATTTACGTATTGAAAATTTATTAGATATTGGCTGCGGTGAGGGGTATTACACCAATGCGATGCAGGCTGAAGTCTTACAATGTGTGGGTGTTGATATTGCTAAAAATGCAGTACAAGTTGCTGCTAAATTGAATAAAGACGTGACTTGGGTGGTGGGTACCGGAGCAACGTTACCGGTGCTCGATCACTCGATTGATTTGTGCACCAGTCTGTTTAGCCCCATTCCAAAAGATGAAATATTACGTGTGTTAAAGCCCGAAGGGTATTTGATAGTGGTAACCCCTGCACCAGAACACTTATATGCGATGCGTGAAGCGTTATTTGAAGAAGTGAAGCCTCATGAACCAAACAAATTTGTGGAGCAACTTGCAGCAGCATTTGATTTGATTCATGAACAAGTTGTAAAAGCTGAGATGGCTTTGCCACAGCAAGATCTGAAAAATTTGATTGCTATGACACCTTATGCGTATAAAGTCAAAGCTGAACGCCGCGAAGCATTGGAGCAAAAAGACCAATTTGCTTTAACTGCACAGTATCAAATTTATCTATTTAAAAAGAAGTAAAAATAGTTATAAAAAAAGCCCTCAAACGAGGGCTTTTTTTATTTATTGCACTTGATCAATCAGGTGATCAAGTGCATCTGTTTTATGTTCATTATTTTGCGGTTTCGTCGGTTGCATTTGTGGTGGAGCAGAATGCGCGGGATTTAAATTGGTTTCCGCAGTGCCAGGTAAATCCTCAAAATCATTTTTAGTTGCCGGTGCTTTAGGTGCAACAGGCGCTGGGCGATATAGAGGTTGTGCAAGAGGCGGTGAAGATGCGCCATCACGCTCAGGTTGAGCTTGATCTACTTTAGCTGCATTACGATTGATCGGATTTTTGGCATGTGTATCAAGGTGTACCCAAGCTTCAGGTGTACCTTTTAACGATTTTGCCATGAAGTCAGACCAAATAGGGAGCGCCGCAACACCGCCATATTCACGGCGTCCAAGTGTTGATGGCTGATCGAAGCCCACCCATGCAACGGTCACTAATTTCCCGTTAAAGCCAGCGAACCATGCATCTTTGGCATCGTTGGTTGTACCTGTTTTACCACCTAAGTCACCACGGCCAATTTTCAATGCTGCACGACCAGTACCGTGTTGGATTACATCACGGAGAATGTTGGCCATATCAAATGCTGAACTTGATTTTAAAATGCGTTGTGCTTGACGATAGTTAGCCGCATCAGGGTCAACAGTTTCAGGTTTAGCCTTTTCAAGATTGGTTACTTCAATGACTTCATCATCTGGTGTTGTTGGTTCAGCAGACTCAACCTCATCCTTTTGATTGATACATTTGATGCAGGCATATTCAGGATTAGCTTGATAAATGACTTTGCCATAAGCATCTTCAATACGGCTGATGAAATGCGGTTGAACTCGGTAACCACCGTTGGCAAAAGTGGCATAGCCTGTTGCCATTTGGATGGGTAAAACTTGCGGTGTACCGAGTGCAATGGTGTAGTTGCGCGGGATTTGATTTTCTTGTAAACCAAAATCCATAAACAATTGGCGAGTACGTTCAATACCTACTGTTTGGAGTAATCGTACTGAAACCGTATTACGAGATAAATATAGCGCACGGCGCAGTGGAATCATTCCTAAATAGCGACCATCCGAGTTTTTCGGTGTCCATTTACCAATGGTGATTGGGCTGTCATTGACCATTGAGTAAGGGGTCATACCGCGTTCAAGTGCTAAAGCATAAACAAAAGGTTTGATGGTTGAACCGGGTTGGCGCCAGCCTTGTAAAGCTCGGTTAAATTTTGATTGATAAAAATTATAACCGCCAACAATCGCTTCAATACCACCGTTATTGGGGTTAATCGCAATTAATTGACCTTGAACTTTTGGAATCTGTACCAGTGACCATGAGCTTTTATTCGCATTGGGGCGTAAACGAATAATATCATTAACTTTTACAATTTGTGAGGCATTGCTCGGGCCATTACCTACGCTATTTGCACTGCGATAGGGGCGAGCCCAAGACATACCCGACCATGGAACGGTGATTGTACTGCCATCTTGCATTAAAGCATCAAAGCTACTTTTATTTACTTTTGTGACTTGTGCAGGGTAGGTATTGGCATAGGCCATAAAGTTTTTCAGTGGTTCATCATGTGCTTCAGCACCACGCCAACCATGGCGGCGATCATAATCTTCTAAACCATCTTGTACCGCTTGTTCTGCATAGGCCTGGCGTTGACTATTTATCGTGGTATAAACCTTATAGCCAGAATCAGTTGCTTGTTCACCAAACTTTTTTACTAATTCTGAGCGAACCATTTCCCCGACATAGGGGTATTTATTACTGACACCACGATCAGGCATGTCTAAGTTAATAGGTTCAGCAATAGCTTTTTGATATTCCGCTTGGTTGATATACCCCAATTGCAACATACGACCTAAAATCCAGTTACGGCGCTCAAGTGCACGTTTTGGATTGGCTACAGGGTTGTATTTCGATGGTGCTTTAGGCAGCCCAGAAATCATCGCCATTTGCGCTAAACTGAGGTCTTTTAAGCTTTTGTTATAGTAAATTTTTGCTGCTGCTGCGATACCGTAGGCATTTTTACCGAGAAAAATTTTGTTGACATATAACGTTAAAATTTCTTCTTTACTGAGGTTTTGTTCTATTTTTCTTGCGAGGAAAACTTCGGTGAGTTTGCGTTTTAGTGTTCGGTCTGAGGTTAAGTAATAATTTTTGGCGACTTGCATGGTGATGGTTGAACCACCAGTTTGCACATCAGAGCCAGTAATACTTTCGCTCACTGCACGCCCCAGACCTTTAAAGCTAATACCACTATGCTCAAAGAAAGAAGAATCTTCGGCAGCTAAAAAGCCTTGAATAAAATGAGTGGGGATTTGATCGTACTCAACCGGCACAGAAAGTTTACCACCATACTCTGCAATCAGCTCATTATCAGCACTATAAACTTGTAGTGGCTTTAATAATGGTGCCTTTTTTAAAGTGGACATTTCAGGCAAAGACGGGGCAATATAGAGATACATGCCATAGAAACCCATTGGAATTGCGACCAAAATAATAATTACGGCCAAAAAAAATGGATGAACAAGGCCTGAACAAGATAGCTTTTTCATAACAAGTAAGTTTTAATAAGAGCTAATGGCAAACTAATTGGTGGTCAGTATATCCTTTCGATATACGGATTGTTAGATGAGTTATTGTATCTGTAGAAAATTATAGACCAATACTAATTAGTGGGTTACTTTTTTTGGGGATAAAAAAATAATAGGAATTATATTGTGCTCAGGTTATATCGTAAGCCAAATAAGGGGTTAATAGGAGTAGATATTAGTTCGACTTCTGTTAAAGTTTTGGAACTTTCTGTTAAAAGTGGACGGTATTGGGTTGAAAGCTATGCTTTGGTCCCTCTACCTGAAGGTAGTGTAGTTGAAAAAAACATCTTAAATCCGGAAGCTGTCGGTGACTGTTTAGAGCGCGCAATTAATTTAGCCAATACTCAGACTTCGAATGCGGCTTTGGCTGTGCCGACATCTATGGTGATTACAAAAGTCATCGAAATGGATGCCGACATGAACGATGATGAACGTGAAATTCAGATTCGTGATGATGCTGAACAATATATTCCTTTCCCACTGGATGAAGCGAGTCTCGATTTTGAGGTCTTGCCTGATCGTTTATAGAATCCAAATCGTGTCAATGTGTTGCTCGTTGCAACACGTATTGAAAACATTGAAGCGCGTGCTGAAGTATTACAGCTGGCAGGACTGACACCAAAAATTGGTGATGTAGAAAGTTTTGCCTTAGAAAATGCATTCAAAGTGTTCTCAGATACATTGCCAATGGGTGTAAATACGGTCGGTATTTTAGATATCGGTCACAGTATGACGACATTGTCAGTGATGCAAAATAATAAGGTCATTTATACCCGCGAACAGGTGTTTGGCGGTAAACAATTGACTCAAGAAATTCAAAATCGTTATGCACTTTCATTTGAAGAAGCTGGTCGTGCGAAGAAAACGCGCGCTTTACCAGATGATTATGATGTTGAAGTACTTGAACCCTTTCTAGAAGCCGTAGTGCAACAAGCGGCACGTTCATTACAGTTCTTCTTTTCATCATCTCAGTTTAACGAAATTGATCATATTTTATTGGCAGGGGGGAATGCCAATATTCCGGGGCTTGCGAAGTTACTACAACAAAAGTTGGGTTACCGCGTAACGATTGCCAATCCATTTTTACAAATGGGTTTTTCACCTCAAATTGACATTAAAAAAATTGAAAATGACGCTTCATCACTCATGGTGGCATGCGGTCTAGCATTGAGGAGTTTTGATTAATGGCAAAGATTAACTTGCTCCCTTGGCGTGATGGGCTAAGAGAGAAACGAAAAAAAGAATTTATTGCAATTTGCATTGGGGCGTTTTTAGTTGGGGCATTAGGGGTAGGTTCTACATGGCTTTACTATGATTATAAATTGCAAGATCAAGAACAAGCGAACCAACTGATTGTCAGTACCAATCAAAATCTTGATGTGCAATTAAAGTCGTTAGAAGGCTTACAAGATCAGCGTAATGCCATCATTGAGCGCATGAAATTGATTCAAGGCTTGCAAGGGCAGCGTCCGATTGCCGTTCATTTAATTGATGAATTGGTCCGTGTGACACCAGCAAATATGTATATTACGAAGTTTGATCGCTCTGCTGATAAGTTTACGATTGAAGGGCGTGCAGAAAGTCCAAATACGGTGGCTGAATTACTGCGCAACTTAGAAGCGTCACCTTGGTATCGTAATGCATTTATGAGTTCGTTCTTGGTGGTAGAAGAGAAGAAAGATAAAACGCCAAGTTCAATAGTTCCGCGCGTTGAAGAAAACTATGGAACATTCACAGTGACTGCTGATTTAGATCAAATTGCACAACCTGTTATTGCTGATCCTGCTGCAAATCCTGCCGCTACAACAGCAACTGACCAAGTTGCAACTGGTCAAGCTGTAGCAGCTCCTACGACGGAGGCCGCAAAATGAGTCGTGATGAATTTGAACAATTAAATCAAGATACTGTTGTTGTCCCTAAAAAGAAAATGACTTTTGAAAAGTTCATGCAGCAGTTTAATACCCTTGATCCAAACAATTATGGTAGCTGGCCTTTATCTGTAAAAATCACCTGTTGGATTTTTATTATTATTCTTGTTGGGATTTTGGGTTACTTCTTAGCAATTAAAAACAAGATTGAAGCGATTTCAAATGCTAATGCGCAAGAACAAAACTTGTTAAATGAGTTCCGTGAAAAAGATTCAAAACTACGTAACTTGCAACAGTATCAAATCCAATTACAGGATATGGAAGTGCGTTTTAATCAGCAACTTGAACAATTGCCGAAAGAAACAGAAATCCCTGGTTTGGTTGAAGATATTAACTTAACAGGCGTGAACTCAGGTTTGAAATTTAAGCAAATTAAACTTGAGCCTGAAGTTAAACAAGAGTTCTTTATTGAACAACCAATTAGCATTGATGCAACCGGTGATTATCATGCCTTTGGTTCATTTGTCAGTGGGATTGCAGGCCTTTCTCGTATTGTGACTTTGCATAATTTCACAATTACAGCGACTCCAAATAAAGAGAAAAATTCTGATATTCCAAAAGTTGATTATCAGTTAAGTGCAAAAACTTATCGCTATGTTGGGAATACGGAAACAACTGCTCAAGCAACTGACACTGCAAATAATCAGGAGGCTCCAAAATGAAAATGAATAAATTGGTTCTTTCTGCATTTGTTGGTTTGCTTTTAGCCGGATGTGAATCACGTATAGATGTTGTCAATCAAGAAATGGCAAATATTCGAAATCAAGAGCCATTACCGATTGAGCCTGCACCTGATTTTGTGCCTGTTGAGACCTTTAATTATGCTGCACATTCGTTAAAGAGTCCTTTTTTACCAAGTTCTTTAGCAGCAGAGCTAAAAATTATGGCAGGCAAACGTGTTTATCCAAACTTAAACCGTCAGCCACAGCCTTTAGAAAGTTATGCGCTTGAAACCTTGAATATGAAAGGCAGTATGCGTAATCAATCCGGTCAAACACTGGCATTGATTCAAACACCAGATGGTGAAGTTGAGCGCATTCAACGTGGTAGTTATATGGGGCTCAATCATGGTCGTGTTGTGAATATCACACCAACACAAATTGATTTGATTGAGATTATTCCAGATGGGCGAGAAGGATATGTGGAGCGTCCTAGAAGTCTTATTTTAATTGGACCAGCACCTTAAGCTTAAAGGAATAAAAATGAAGAATAGTGTACAAGATTTTATTTTTGGGGATGGCAATACAATGAATCGTATGTTTCGTCAGTTTTCGATGGGTGCTGTGGCAATGGCGATTATGCAAGTGGCCAATGCACAGGTAAGTGTAACAAATATTGTGCCAATGCAAATTCCTGGGCAAGGCACTGAAATTCGTGTGATGTTTAATGGGTTACCACCGCAGCCTCAGGCGTATCAGTTAGATCAGCCTTCACGTTTGGTCTTGGACTTTGATAAAGCACAACAAAATTTAAAGCAAAGTTCAATTCCTGTAGCAACAAATGAAGCTACTTCAGTTGATGTTACTTCAGACGCTCAGCGTGCGCGTTTAACAGTTAATTTAGCAAATGCCGGTGCCTTTACGACCCGTGTTGAAGGTAATACCTTTATCCTAAAAATTAATTCAGCACAGTTAGCAACCTTGTCTCAACCAGTCGTTCAGCGTCAACAGCAAGGTATTTCAAATATTGGGTTCCAGCGTGGGTCTAATGGTGAAGGTCAAGTTGTTGTGGATTTATTGGGGGGTAACACACCTGTCGATGTACAACAGCAAGGTAGCAAAATTGTGATTCGTACTTTAGGAAATAAAGTACCTGCACACTTAACGCGTCGTTTAAATGTAAATGATTTTGCAACACCAGTGGCTTCAGTAGATGCGCATAATGATGGTAAACGGTATCATCACGATTCAATCAACAGGCAGCTATGAATATATGGCATATCAGTCAGACAATAAATTGACTGTGAGTTTAAAGCGACCTGAAGATAAAAATCCTTTACGCCCTAAAGCAGCAAACCATTACACAGGTAAGAAAATTTCTTTAGATTTCCAAGATATTGAAGTGCGTCGAGTACTACAGTTGTTGGCAGATTTCACTGAAATTAATATGGTGGCTGCGGATACTGTACAAGGTAATATTACACTACGCTTAAAAGATGTGCCTTGGGATCAAGCGTTGGATATCGTGCTTAAGACGAAGAATTTAGATAAACGTCGTAATGGTAATGTGATTTGGATCGCTCCAGTTACTGAGCTGATCAAAGCTGAAGAAGAGGAAGCAAAAGCTTTACGTCAAAGTGTTAAGCTATCTCCACTACAAACTGAATATTTGACCCTAAGTTATGCAAAAGCAGCAGATATTGAAAAACTCATTACGCAGTCAAAAACTGCTGGTAACAGCGGTTCGTCAAATAGTGGTAATTCAGATGAAGATCGAGGAAACTTATTAAGTCCTCGAGGTACCATCTCTGCGGACACTCGAACCAATACATTGATTATCAATGATACAGCATTGAATATTGATCAAATTCGTAAAATGGTCGATTTACTTGATGTATCTGTTAAACAGGTGATGGTTGAAGCTCGTATTGTTAAAGCATCTACTGACTTTACGAAGGAAATGGGTGTCAAGTGGGGCTTGTTATCACAAGGGATTAATCAAAATGATCATTTGTTAGTAGGTGGTAGTGATACAACGCTTTGGGATCTTAAAACTCCTGATGATGATGGTAAATATACTATTCAACGTCCAAGTAATTTAAACGTGGATCTAGGTGTAACGACTGCGGGAGCAAGCCGTATTGCCTTTGGTTTAATCAGTTTGTCAGACTTTATGTTGGATCTGGAATTATCAGCATTGCAAGCAGATGGTTATGGTGAGGTGATTTCTACACCAAAAGTACTGACTGCAGATAAGCAGCAAGCGAAAGTGGCTTCGGGGCAAGAAATTCCTTATCAATCAGTAACTGGTACGGGGTCAAATGCTACGTCTTCTACAGAATTTAAGGAAGCTTTACTTAGTCTCGATGTGACACCAAGTATTACCCCTGACGGTAAAGTACAGATGAAGCTCAATATTAAAAGTGATTCGCCAGCAGGTTATGCACAAAATGGTGAGATCATTTTGAATAAAAATGAAATCAATACTGATGTCCTAGTAAATAATGGTGAAACAGTAGTATTGGGTGGAATTTTTAATCAGGAAACTCAAAGTAAGCAAACAAAAGTACCATTTTTAGGAGACATTCCTTATGTTGGTCGCTTATTCCGTAAAGATTTAAAAAGTGATGCTAAAAATGAGTTGCTGATTTTTGTTACCCCACGAATTGTTAATGACAGTGTTACTAGAAATCATTAATATATTTTCAATTTAACAAAAGAAATAGGTGACTCCTTGCCAAGCAAAGAGTTTGAAACCCTACCAAATATTTATTTGGTAGGGCCAATGGGGGCAGGAAAAACAACCGTAGGGCGACATTTAGCTGAATTGTTGGGTCGAGAATTTCTTGATAGTGATCATGAGATTGAGCGAAAAACAGGAGCTACCATTCCTTGGATATTTGAAAAGGAAGGTGAGTTAGGCTTTAGAAGTCGTGAAACGAATGTTATTGATGAGTTGACGGCTAGATCGCAGTTGGTTTTAGCAACAGGTGGTGGAGCCGTTACTCAGTCCCCAAACCGTGAATTTTTAAAACATCGCGGCATAGTAGTTTATCTTTATACTCCCGTTGAAATTCAGCTTCAACGAACGTATCGCGACAAAAATCGTCCTCTTCTGCAAGTTGAAAATCCAGAGCAAAAGCTCCGTGATTTACTCGCAGCACGCGACCCACTCTATCGTGAAGTGGCACATCATATTATTGAAACCAATCAAGGTGCTGCACGAGATCTCGCACAAAAAATACTTCATCTGATTGTTTCTTCAAATACACCCTAGTCAATAAATGGTTAATGTCATGCAAACCCTACATGTTGAACTTGGCGATCGTCGCTATCCTATTTTTATCGGCAGTGAGTTAGATCCACAAGCACTGCTAGAGCCTTATATTCATGGCAAACAAGTCATAGTGGTTTCGAATACCACAGTTGCACCGTTGTATTTACAGCATTATGTAAACGCAATTGAGGCTTTAGGAAAAAAAGTTGCAACCTGTATTTTGCCTGACGGTGAAAAATATAAAGATATTCAACATCTCAATTTGATTTTTGATGCATTACTTGAAGCGGGCTTTAACCGTGATTGTACGGTGTTAGCTCTAGGTGGCGGTGTAATTGGGGATATGACCGGTTTTGCATCAGCTTGTTTCCAGCGCGGTGTCTATTTTATTCAGGTACCAACCACATTATTGTCGCAAGTTGATTCAAGTGTCGGTGGTAAGACAGGGATTAACCATCCACTGGGTAAAAATATGATTGGTGCCTTTCAGCAGCCGCAAGCGGTGTTGGCGGATATGGCACAATTAAAAACTTTACCACCACGTGAGCTTTCTGCTGGATTATCCGAAGTTATTAAATATGCACTATTAGGCGATGTTGAGTTTTTGACTTGGCTTGAAATGCATATGGAAGCGTTGGTTGCTGGGGATGCTACATTGTTGGCAGAAGCGGTATATCGCTCTTGTGCACATAAAGCGCGGATTGTGGCGAATGATGAAAAAGAACAAGGTGAGCGTGCACTACTAAATCTTGGTCATACTTTTGGTCATGCGATCGAATCATATTTGGGCTATGGTGAATGGCTACATGGTGAAGCCGTTGCGACAGGTATGGTTATGGCTGCTGATTTATCCCATCGCATGGGATGGATTTCGGCCGAAGATTTAGAGCGTACAAAAAAAATCATTTTACGTGCACAATTACCCATTGTTTGCCCTAAAATTCCGCTTGAGGAATTCCTTGCGTATATGTCCCATGATAAGAAAGTGTTAAATGGACAATTACGACTGGTTCTTATGAAATCATTAGGTCAGGCCATTATTACGAAAGAGTTTGATGTGGAACTGATGAAACAAGCAATTTTGGCCAATCAGGCATAAGTAGGTACAACATGGCAGCACGTCAGTTACAGTGGCAAAAAATACATCACTATATTTGGTTGGTGGCTGGTACTGTATGTCTGTTTGCTGCCTTGGTGTTTTGGGCGATTACCGATACTAAAGAATTGGTAGAGGTCGAAAAAGTTGCAGAAACTGAAATTGAATTACAGATTCAGCCTGAAAAAGTTGCTGCAATGTCCCATCTTGGTGCATTAAATGAAGAAGTTCGTCCACTAGATCTGACCACACATGTTGTTGCTACAGCACAACATGAACCTGAATTTCGTGGGACAAAATTTATTAGTGATACTTCAAAACAGTATGCGATAGAATTGTTTCGTGTTTCTAATGAAGATATTTTAAAAAGCTTTCTACGCAAACAAGTTGAACGACATAAATTTGTATATTTACGCCTTTCAGGTGAAGACCATCCTGAGCAATACGTCATTCTTCTTGGCCCATATTCATCACAAAATGATGCGAAAAGTAATTTAGCTGAACTAAATATTGCCTTACCAGCATCTGTAAAGCCTGCTGTTGTTGAGTTGAAGCAGTATCAACCTTATGTCAATGATTTGGGTTCGGATGAAACATCGTCAAATCAAAAGCTATATGCTGTTAAGTTAAAGCCAGCAGCATTACCTAAGATTGATGAAGCGCAATTGGCTGCTCGTAAAGCTTTGGCCGCAGTATCAAATGCGATCTCGCCTCAAGCTAATGCGACCACAAGTACGACCGTAACGCGACGTGATGCTTCAGGTAATGTTGTGGATGTACAAAAATCTCAGAGTTCAGTAGAGACACCACGAGCAAAACCAGCACCTACCGAACAAGAAGTAACAGATCCGTTTAATTAAATCCTGATCCATTCAAATTTGAGTTCTAAAATGGCGCAATGGAATGTGCTAAATGGATGAAATGCACGATTAGGGTGCAATAAAATCTATAAATATAGCTAAAAATAATCTATACATATTAAAAATGCTTGTGAATAGGTGGCTTATAAAAAAATGCATCAAGTTGGCATATTAATTGCTTAATTGGTGCGTAAATTGAACTTTTCTCCCTATTTTGGCGCGAAAATGATTCGATAAAAGTGCGAAGTCATTAATCCAGTCCGAATTCCTGATCTGAACTGCAAAAGCTGAAAATTTGACTTTTATCCATGCATTAAAGATGAAATCAGTTTATCTTAAGGGTGTGAATAAGAAATAATTTTGCTCAACAGAACAATTCATGTGAGAAAGTTAAGACGAATCGCAACAAGAAATTAAGTTTGTTCAGTGCTCGAAAGAGCTGTAAAGAAAAGAAGGGTACGCTATGCACATGCCATCGCCTAATACTGTAGCTCCCGCTCAAGGTTTATACCAACCGGATGAGTTTAAAGATAACTGTGGTTTCGGTTTAATCGCCCATATGCAGGGTGATGCAAGCCATGATCTCGTCAAAACCGCAATGCATAGTTTAAGTTGTATGACCCACCGTGGTGGTATTGCCGCAGATGGCAAAACTGGTGACGGTTGTGGTTTGCTACTGGCTATGCCTAAAGAATTCTTCCGTGAAGAAGCAAAAAAGCTAAGTGACATTACACTGAGTGAAATTTTTGCTGTGGGTACGGTTTTCTTAAACCTTGATCCTGCAATTGCTGCACATGCAAAGCAAGTCTTAACCAAAGAAATTGAAGAAGAAGGCTGTGTTGTATTGGCTTGGCGTGTGGTGCCAACCAATAATGACGCATTGGGTTCGATTGCAATGCAATCTTTACCTGCCTTTGAGCAAATTATTGTGAACTGCCCGATGGGCGTAACCGAAGTTGAGTTCAACCGTAAATTGGTTATGGCACGTCGTCGTGCAGAACAAAAACTGGTAGGTGATTCATCATTTTATGTAACGACTTTATGCTCAACTGTGATTAGCTATAAAGGTTTAATGATGCCAGCAGCAATTGCTGATTTCTATACCGATCTAGCTGATGAGCGTTTAAAGTCACACATTGTTGTATTTCATCAACGTTTCTCGACCAACACTTTACCACGTTGGCCTTTGGCACAGCCGTTCCGTTACTTAGCACATAATGGTGAGATCAATACAATTACTGCCAACCGTAACTGGGCAATGGCGCGTACACCTAAATTTGAAACACCATTTCTACCAGGCTTAACTGAACTCAATCCAATCGTTAACCGTACAGGTTCAGACTCTTCAAGCCTTGATAATATGCTTGAAGTGCTTGTAGGTGGTGGTATGGACTTGTTCCGTGCGCTACGTATGTTGGTTCCACCAGCGTGGCAAAACGTTGAAACTTTAGATGCTGACTTACGTGCATTCTATGAATTCAACTCGAAACACATGGAAGCTTGGGATGGACCAGCAGGTTTGGTAATTCAAGACGGTCGTCATGCCATCTGTATGCTTGACCGTAATGGTTTACGTCCAGCACGTTGGGTAATTACTAAAAATGGCTACATTACTTTGGCATCTGAAATTGGTGTTTGGGGTTATGAGCCGGAAGATGTTGTGTCTAAAGGTCGTGTTGGTCCTGGTCAAATCTTAGTGATTGATACCTTTACCGGTAAAATGCTAGATACCAATGATATTAGTAACCACTTGAAACGTATGCGTCCATATCGTGAATGGTTACGTGAAAATTCAGTACGTGTTCAAGGTAGTCCTGAGCTTGAAGAATATTTATGTGATCAAGGCTTAAAAGGTGATGACCTAAAAGCTTCACAAAAAATGTTCATGGTGACATTTGAAGAACGTGATCAATTGTTACGTCCAATTGCTGAAAGTGGTCAAGAAGCCGTGGGTTCAATGGGTGATGATACGCCGATGGCGGTATTATCGCGTCAAGTGCGCCATGTATCAGACTTCTTCCGTCAACAGTTTGCGCAGGTAACTAACCCACCAATCGATCCGCTACGTGAATCGATTGTAATGTCTTTAGAGACTTGTTTGGGCCGTGAACAAAACGTGTTTGAACAAGGTCCAGAGCATGCAGATCGTTTGATCATTTCAAGCCCTGTACTTTCAAATTCGAAAATGCATCAAATCCGTACCCTTGGTCGTAAAGGATATGAAATTGCAGATATTGATTTGAACTATGCAGAAAATGAAGGCTTAGAAGCTGCGATTACACGTATCTGTGAAGAGTCTGCTCAAGCGATTCGTGACGGCAAAACTTTATTGGTATTGTCTGATAAGAAAATTCGTCAAGGTTTCTTACCTGCGAATGCCTTGATGGCAACAGGTGCGGTACATCACTATTTAATCAATGCGGGTCTTCGTACAGATGCCAACATTATTGTTGAAACGGGTTTAGCACGTGATGCGCATCAATTTGCAGTAATTCTTGGTTTTGGCGCGACTGCGATCTATCCATACCTTGCGTATGATGTGATCAATGACTTGATCGCAAAAGGCGAGCTATTAGGCGACCCGATCCATGCTCAAGCGAACTTCCGTAAAGGGATTGAGAAAGGTCTGTTAAAAGTACTTTCTAAAATGGGTATTTCAACCGTTGCTTCCTACCGTGGCGGTCAGCTATTCGAAGCTGTTGGCCTATCGGATGAAGTGGTTGCGAAATGCTTCACAGGTGTGCCAAGCCGTATTAAAGGCGCAACTTTTGCTGACCTTGAAAATGACTTGAAAAAATTGGCCGATTTGGCGTGGAAATCACGTAAACCAATTGATCAAGGCGGTATGCTGAAATTCGTTTTCGGTAAGGAATACCATGCATTTAACCCAGACGTAATTAATGCACTGCATAAATCAGTACGCTCTGGTAATTATGCAGACTTCAAAGAATATGCAGAGCTTGTCAATAATCGTCCAATCGCAACGATTCGTGACTTATTTAAGCTTAAAACTGACAATTCAATTGCGCTAGATCAAGTTGAATCGGTTGAAGAAATTCTGCCACGTTTTGACTCGGCTGGTATGTCTTTGGGTGCTCTTTCACCTGAAGCACATGAGGCAATTGCGATTGCAATGAACACAATTGGTGGTCGTTCGAACTCTGGTGAGGGCGGTGAAGACCCAGCGCGTTACGGTACGATTCGTAACTCGAAAATCAAACAAATTGCATCAGGCCGTTTTGGTGTTACTCCTGCATATCTTACATCTGCAGAAGTACTTCAAATTAAAGTGGCTCAAGGTGCAAAACCAGGTGAAGGTGGTCAGTTGCCGGGCGGTAAAGTGAATGGCTTGATTGCACGTTTACGTTACTCAGTGCCAGGTGTGACTTTAATTTCTCCACCTCCGCATCACGACATCTACTCAATTGAAGATTTATCACAGTTAATCTTCGATTTAAAACAGGTTAACCCACAGGCGATGGTGTCAGTTAAGCTGGTTTCTGAGCCCGGTGTTGGTACGATTGCGGCAGGTGTGGCAAAAGCATATGCAGACTTCATTACCATTTCTGGTTATGACGGTGGTACAGCGGCTTCTCCACTTTCTTCAATTCACCATGCAGGTTCGCCATGGGAGTTAGGGTTAAGCGAGGCACATCAAGCACTTCGTGTGAATGATCTACGTGGCAAAGTGCGTGTACAAACTGATGGTGGCTTAAAAACAGGTCTAGATGTTGTAAAAGCAGCAATCTTGGGTGCGGAAAGCTTCGGTTTCGGTTCTACACCAATGATTGCATTGGGTTGTAAATACCTGCGTATTTGCCACTTGAACAACTGTGCGACCGGTGTTGCTACACAGCAAGATCACTTGCGTCAGGAACACTATATTGGTGAGCCTGAAATGCTGATCAACTTCTTCCACTTCATTGCGGAAGAAACACGTGAATGGCTGGCAGCGCTTGGTGTAGCAAGCCTGAAAGACTTGATTGGCCGTACAGATTTGTTGGAAATGCTTCCGGGTGAAACTGAAAAACATGCGCATCTTGACCTGAGTGCATTACTAGAATCTCACCCAGCAGCCAATGGCAAAGCACAGTACTGCGAAGTACAAGGCAATGCACCATTCGACAAAGGTTTATTGGCTGAGAAAATGGTAGCTGAAATGCTACCAGCAATTGAAGCAGGGACAGGTGGTGAATATAGCTTCACAATTGGTAACTGTGACCGTTCAATTGGTGCGCGAATCTCAGGTGAAATTGCAAAACGCTATGGCAACCTGAGCATGGAAGCACATCCAGTTAAGGTGAATCTGAATGGTACAGCTGGTCAGTCTTTAGGTGTATGGAACGCAGGTGGTCTGCATATTAGCCTTGAAGGTGATGCGAATGACTACGTCGGTAAAGGCATGGCAGGTGGTCGTATCTCGATCTTCCCACCAAAAGGTTCACCATTCCAAACGCAAAATACTGCAATTATTGGTAATACCTGTTTATATGGTGCAACGGGCGGTAAATTGTTTGCTGCAGGTACTGCAGGTGAGCGCTTCGCAGTTCGTAACTCAGGTGCCTTCGCTGTAATTGAAGGTGCAGGCGACCACTGCTGTGAATACATGACAGGCGGTATTGTGACTGTATTGGGCAAAGTGGGTCATAACTTTGGTGCAGGTATGACTGGTGGTTTTGCTTATGTACTCGACTTAGATAATGACTTCGTTGACCACTACAACCACGAACTCATTGAATTGAACCGTATCTCAACTGAATCGATGGAAGAACATAAAGAGTTCTTGTGCCGTATTTTAGATGAGCATATTAAAGAAACCGGTAGTGCTTGGGCGTATAAGATCCGCCATGAGTTTGATTTCTACGGCCGCAAATTCTGGCTTGTGAAACCAAAAGCTGCTAATTTGCAGACTTTGTTGAAAACAACTCAAGCTGATCCACAATAATTCCACTACTGCAGATTTGATAGGCAGGTGTAGCGGATAAATAAACCGACTACACCTACCCACGGAGAGAGACATGGCAGAGCGCCTAAATAATGACTTTCAGTTCCTGGATGTAGCACGCCAAGATCCAGAGAAAAAAGATCTAGTTGTCCGCAAAGCAGAATTTGTGGAAATTTATAAACCGTTTACAGCTGAAGTTGCAAAAAACCAAACTCACCGCTGCCTTGGCTGTGGTAACCCATATTGCGAATGGAAATGTCCAGTACATAACTACATTCCAAACTGGTTGAAACTGATTGCAGAAGGTCGTATTTTCCAAGCGGCGGAACTGTGTCACCAAACCAATACACTGCCTGAAGTATGTGGTCGCGTATGCCCGCAAGACCGTTTATGTGAAGGTGCTTGTACCTTAAATGATGGTTTTGGTGCAGTGACCATTGGTAATGCAGAGAAATATATCAACGATACAGCCTTTGCTTTAGGCTGGCGTCCAGATATGTCACACGTGAAATGGACTGATAAAAAAGTTGCCATTATTGGTGCAGGTCCTGCTGGTCTTGGCTGTGCTGACATTTTGGTTCGTAACGGTGTAAAACCCGTTGTATTTGATAAACGTCCTGAAATTGGTGGTTTGCTGACTTTCGGTATTCCAGAATTCAAGATGGAAAAAGACGTAATGAAGCGTCGCCGTGAGATTTTCTCAGGCATGGGCGTTGAGTTCCGTTTAAATACTGAAATTGGTACAGATGTTACCATCGATCAATTGCTTGCAGACTATGATGCTGTTTTCATGGGTATGGGAACCTATACTTATATGAAAGGTGGTTTCGCAGGTGAAGATCTTGATGGCGTGGTTGATGCGCTTGATTTCTTAATTGCCAATGTCAACCGTACTCAAGGTTGGGAAAAAGATCCATCTGAATACATCAGCATGGAAGGCAAAAAAGTGATTGTTCTCGGTGGTGGTGATACCGCGATGGACTGTAACCGTACCTCGATCCGTCAAGGTGCCGAATCGGTTGTCTGTGCCTACCGTCGTGACGAAGAAAACATGCCGGGTTCACGTCGTGAAGTGAAAAATGCGCGTGAAGAAGGCGTGGATTTCCAATTTAATCGTCAGCCGATTGAAATTGTAGGTGAAAATGGCAAAGTGACGGGTGTTAAAGTTGTGACCACTCAGTTGGGTGAGCCAGATAGCCGCGGTCGTCGAAGCCCTGAACCAGTTCCGGGTTCAGAAGAAATTTTACCAGCAGATGCAGTATTGCTTGCCTTCGGTTTCCGTACCAGCCCTGCAGATTGGTTTACTACATCAAACATTAGTATGGATGGTTCAGGTCGCGTCATTGCTGCTGAACAGCAAGAATTTAAGTTCCAAACATCGAATCCGAAAATTTTTGCCGGCGGTGATATGGTCCGTGGATCTGACCTTGTGGTAACCGCAATCTGGGAAGGTCGCCAAGCTGCAGAAGGTATTCTTGACTACTTAGATGTTTAAGTCATGACATGCCAGTGATTGCATTGGATTTATTCAAAAAACTCGCTTCGGCGGGTTTTTTATTTTTTGGAATTTACCTCAAATGACAAGTAAATGGATTTTGCAGATAAATACGCTTAAAAGTTGTCAGACAGCGCTTTAGAATGGTGAATTATGCAAGTGTGCTAGCACATTTTGCCATGTGTGAAAGAGCTTAGGAATTACATACTGCCAGCATGATCACATTTAATGGATATTATCATGACTCAAGTGACGGCACAAAAATCATATCTTAATCGTCCGAAAGCCATTGGTATTACAGTACGTCGCCCACAATTTAATCCAAAGGCGATCAAGCGACATTATTTTGCCAATTCACCGGTCATGTCGCATTTACTGACAGCATTATCATCGACCTTTCCCATCGGTGAACAATTTTTTGTACACAGTGTTCGAAACGTTCGCGATAAAGTGACTGATGAAAAACTGCTAGCGGAAATTGCTGCATTTATTGGACAGGAGGCGATGCACTCAAAAGCACATGCAGAATTTAATGATGCTTGGCGAAGCGATGATTATAATTTGGATCGCTTTCAAGCATGGTTAGCTCGAAAAGATAGGTATGTAAAAAATCTACATCCCAAAATACAACTCGCTATTACCTGTGCTTTTGAACATTTTACTGCGCTGTTGGGGGGGTATATTTTAAGACATCCTGAAGTGCTCAGTGCTTTGGATGATGACGCGATTAAACTATGGGTGTGGCATGCAATTGAAGAAATTGAACACCGTGCAGTAGCCTTTGATGTCTATCAACATGTCTATGGTGATGACAAAATCCGTCGCATGATTATGCGCAGTGTTACCACAGGTTTTGCCAGCTTAACCTTTTATTCTGCCACGAGATTGTTTTTGCAAGATAAGAAAAAAAGCTTACCTAAAGTAGGAGGGAATGTATTCGGTATATATTTATTGGGCAAAATGTTTGTTCAGTTGGTGCCAGAATACTTATCTTATTACAAAGCAGGATTTCATCCCGCTGAGATTGATTACAGTAAAATTGTAGGTTATTGGAAAACTAGACTTGCTGAAGACTACCAATTTGAAGGTTTTCAAGATCATCAAACACAAATTTTATATAGTTAAGATTGCAGCCCTCGAAAGAGGGCTTTTCTTTGAATAAAGAGAATAGATGAAAAAAATGGATCACAAAGAAAATACATAAAAAAGGTAAAAATTCAGGTTAGAATGAATTTATTTAAACAATTACAAATAAATACTTGAGGTTAAGGGATATGAATTTAATGAAAAAAAGCATGCTCACTGTAGCCCTTGTGAGCACACTAACATTAAGCGGTTGTGGCTATAACACTTTACAAGTCAAAGATGAGGCCGTTACAGCAGCATGGTCTGAAGTACAAAACCAATATCAACGTCGTGCAGATTTGGTGCCTAATTTAGTGAATGTCGTCAAAGGCTATGCAAAACATGAAGAGCAAGTGCTAACGGAAGTAACGCAGGCACGTGCCAATGTAGCGGGTCTAAAAGTGGATAAAGAAGTTTTGGAAGATCCAGCACTGTTCCAAAAATACCAAGAAGCACAGGCACAAATGACTAGCGCACTTTCACGTTTAATTGCAGTCTCCGAAAATTATCCAGACTTAAAAGCCAATGAGCAATTCCGTGATTTACAGGTACAGCTTGAAGGCACTGAAAACAGGATCGCTGTCGCACGTAATCGCTACATTACTACGGTACAAGACTTTAACGGCTATGCACGCCAGTTCCCGCAAGTGATGACAGCTAAAGTCATTGGTATGGATACCAAGCCTAACTTTAGCGCAGAGCAAAGTGCACAAACTGCACCGAAAGTTGATTTTAATTAATTGGCATCACTGGATTGTGAGGTGGGCTGATGGTGGATTTTGAGCTAAAACATACAGGTTTGTTGTGGCTGCAGCGCATGGTTTTAGCATGCTTATTGTGTGTGGTGGGTTTCACACATGCAGAAACTGCCACCGCTACAGATGTAGATGCTGAAACAGTTGTTGTTGGTAAAATATTAAAAGATCAGCAGTCAGCTACGCAAAAAGAAACAACAGCACAGCCTGTAATCAAAATTCAGCAACCACAAATTGCTAATGATATGGCAGATGGCGAGTCGATTCGTGGACTGCCAACACTGAATGAGCCTGTAGTAGATCAGGCAAATTTACTTTCTGTGGCAGAGAAGCAGGCGATTAGTCAGAAAATTCTGCAATTGCATGAACATGGCAAAGCTCAAATTGGCGTGGTCATTGTACCGACAACAGGGCAGGAAGATATTTTTGACTATGCCATGCGTATTGCTGAGAAGTGGCAATTGGGCTCTGCCAAGCGCGATAACGGTATTTTAATGGCGATTGCAGTGAATGATCGTCGTATACAGATTCTGACTGGATATGGCTTTGAAGGCATTATGCCGGACATTATTGTTAGTCGAATCATTCGTAATCAAATTACACCGTACTTTAAGCAAGCTCAATATGCCCAAGGCATTGATGCTGGCTTAATGGAAATAACTCAAATTTTAAATCAAGACCCTGAAGTTGCAGCTCAAGCAGCCCAAGAGCTGAAAGAACGTCAGGAACAAGCCTTACACGAGCAACAAGCCAAAGAAAAAACCTTTACCACGGCTCTGATTATTTTAGTGGTGGGTATTTTTGCATCCTTTATTGTGGGTAAGCGCTTAAGTGCCTCAACTGCTGCAGTAGCAGGCACGGTCGCGGGACTGGTCAATGGCGCTGGTTTGTTGACTAGTTTACTCATGGGTGGTGCAATTTTCTTTTTACTGATCACTGCGATTGCACAAACGATTTTTCAAATGTTTCTTGCCGGTGGTGGAGGCGGAGGTGGTCGCAGCGGCGGTGGTGGTTTTGGTGGTAGTGGCTATAGCGGAGGCGGTGGTGGTTTCGGCGGTGGGGGAGCATCAGGTTCATGGTAACGAAAACAGAAACAACAGAAATTGTCACCTGTCCAAAAACACAGGAAATACAGCAACCAAGTTTTAAACGCTGGTTGAAGCACTTCTTTTTTATGCCTGCAGCAAACCGGTTTTTTAATAAGCAAGATCAGCAGGCCATTGCGCAAGCGGTGACGGAAGCTGAGCATGGCCATGTGGGCGAAATACAGGTGGTGATCGAAGGACATATTCCGTCAAACCAAGCGTATTATCAAAACACCCGTGCTCGTGCTGAACAGCTCTTTGCTGAGTTGGGTGTCTGGGATACTGAGTTTAATAGCGGAGTATTATTGTATTTGAATATCTGCGAACGTCAGGTAGAAATTGTTTTTGACCGTGGGCTGCGTCAAGCAACTAACGATAAAATTTGGCAAGGTATTTGCCAAAATATCATTGCTAAAATGCAAACTAAAGACTACCGCAATGCAATGACAAGTGGAGTTTCTGAGATTGGTCGAGTCTTAAATCTTTTTTATGCTGATAAAACACAAGAACGTGTTAACGAATTAGCCAATTCGCCAATAGTACTACGTTAATAAACAGGCGCAGATTCAAATCCCAAGTGCAACACATTTGTAGTTAGTTGAAAAAGTTAGGTGTATTCATAGAATCATTAGACTTTTTCAACTCGCAATTGGAAAGCACACAATGAAGAAATACACCCAACTTTC
>NZ_VOYM01000030.1:0-35735 GCF_013420285.1 Acinetobacter sp. YH01019 | reverse complement strand
TGTACATAGTGCACTAGGTTATGTGCCACCTTTTGATTTTGAAGCAATGTACTATGATAAAATTAATCCGTTAGGTCAGGTGGCCTAACTTAAATAAAAAAGTCTCCGACAAACCCGGTACGGTTCAATGTGTATTTTTTACTGTGACAAGTGTGACAACTGTGACATGAATATTTAAACCTATGATTTATATTAATTTAAGGATAAAAAATATGTCACAATCACAGAATATTAAAGCTAATTTAAATTGTGACACTGTGACAAGAAAGTGTGACAAGCTGCCTAAATTCAAATCTATGTCACACTTGTCACAGTCATGTCACACTACAAAAAATAGCTTATAATCAAAACTGTGACACAATAAAGTATATATATAACAATAATTTAATTAACTATTAATACTCTATGTCACAGTTGTCACAGTGATAATTAATAGTTTTCAGTTTTCGCTATTAAAGTTTTGTATAACATCAACTTTGAAGTGCATCATTGTTGGTCGCGCTCCATCAGGTAGCTTGTTGCTAATGCGCTTTGTATAACGACCATCCTCACATTCAAGCCACCCATTCGCCTTTAAAACTTTTTTGGCGTTAGTTTCGTTCATACCTATACACATTTCCTTTTTGAACATGATTGTAGATACTAGGTAAACTTTACTTTCCGGATCGTAGTAGCCGACACGGTTATGAATGCGTGGGCGGATTACTTCGCCGTCTGCCTGTCTGATTACGGTTAAGTCTTCAAAACGGCTCGTTCCGTTGGATTCAAAAAAGGCTTTGATATGCTCCAAAATCTTTGTTTCCTCCATATTCTCGCCACCGCCTAGACTATTCAGCCAAGTATTAAAACATTGCGCTACGGCTTCAAATGCGCGTCCTTGCTGCCAGCCTGTAATACCTGCCAGTGTTGCCAGCTCTCCAGCCACCGCCACCAATGCAAAACGGCGTAAAACACGGTTAGCCTGTCCGTTCTTGGCTTGGGTGTGCTGCTCAATAAAGCTGTCTAATAACTCCTGTGCTTTTTGCATCACTGCATCTTTATCACGGGTTAAATACTCAAGCCACTTAATACCTGCATGTCCATAATGCTTCGCGGCAAGCTCATTAATGCGGTTGCCCAAGTCACTTGAATTGCTGCCGTAGTTGATACATTCAAATACGCCGTATCCTTTGCCTGCATCACTGGACAAATGAGCAAAACGAAGTAACAAGCCTGCATCAAGCTCAATATTGCCTCGGCGTAAATGGTCTTCCAGTGCGATTTCCCCGGTGGAGGTATACATCAAGCTAAACTCTTTGGTATCCCTATTCTTGCCAGACTTGCTTCCCCTCGCTTTACCCTTTTCACCTGTTAGCATGTAAACAATATCGTTCACGGCTTTGGCGGTGGCTTGGCGCAATTCATCAAGATTCAGAAAGCTATCATTTCTTAATTCAGCATCATTTTCTAAAGCGTTATCTGTAGTCCGCCATGATTTTGATACGTCTTTAGGCTTGCCCCATACGCTGCATGATGCTTTGGTGATGGTACTTTTGCCATCTGTGGACGTGCCGTAGATATGGAATCCACCGCTTTCAATAGCTAACGGCGTTACAAGCTGGCCTGAGAATGCACATGAGAATGCCAATACAGCCAATGAGTGAGGCTCAATTAATTGGCTTAGTTTCTGCCATTCGTCAAAGCTGCCCAATGTGCTGTATGGGTCTTTCATATCGCTATGAAATAACAGTTCCTCATCATTGCTATTTCCATAGGTGCGGTTGGTGGTAACAAAGTTATTTCCGTACCATCCTGCACGGTCTACACAACGAAAACGATGCTCAATAGGGTAGTCCTGAATGTAATTGATAAATACATTTTTCTTATAGGCTTGACGTGGTGGCATTAATCCATGATTGGCAATAATCTTTAATGCTTCTTGCGCTTCACCCATGAAATGCTCATAAGGGACTAATATTGTATGCTGGGTATTGTCCTTGTCATGGAATCGAATGACGCGCTTCCAGTTGTCATTATTTAGGCTTCGCGCTTCACCTAGTATGATTGCAGAATGAGAAATAAAGGTGCGTGTCTGCTTAACTTCGCCGTCATCATCCCTTTTTTCCTTTATCAGATATAAGCCACTATCCATGATGTGTAAAAATGAATTGTCATCCATCTTAAACGGCTTGGCTAAATGGCCTTTAGGTAAATGGGTCTTTTCGGGTAAAGCCTCTATCGCTTCATCAATAAACGCCAGCACCTCACTTACACTTTCATGCTGGGTCAGTTCGATCTGAAATTCACTTACACCAATTTTTAAATACTGGCATAGCAGTCTAACTGCCGTGTTCTGCTCCAATGCTTTGAATGGCTCAAGGTGCATTTGCTCAATTCTGACCGGTAAATAAAGCTGCTTATAGCCTGCCTGTGATAGCTGATTAATAACGAACTGTATTTGTTCAAAATCATACGGCTTGAGTTCTGTTTTATGGTTGCTGCATAGGGTAGGCAGTAGCACCAATACAACGGCGTAGCCAGTCTGTGCGACCTTAAAGAATGCCTCCAGGCCGTGAGTAATAATGACAGGCCTGGTCGAGTCAAAATCTCCATACCTTGCAAAGCCTCTAGCCAATCCATCAGGCATGACGGCCACGCGCTGCCCATCCTGCATGACTGCACACTGTACAAGCTCCATTTGCCCATCATAGATAGGCATAATCAAAGGCTGTGCATAGGTAACGCCGTTTATATCCACATTGCCATCATCAACATAAATCGGCTGCTCAGGACTGCCAAAACGCTGTATGAGTGGATGTGATGAATAAGCATCATTAAACGATACAAGCTGTGTGCATTCGTTTAAAATGTCATCGGGTGTTATTAGTTCTTTGGGGTGGTCATAATCAAGCATTGTGGCTACCCCCTTTCATCACATAATCCACCGCAGTTTCTAGCAATTCATTTAATGTGCTACAAGCTAGGGTTAATCCATTTATAGCTGCTGCTGTATGGCCTTTTGCTAGGTTTAAATGCGCCAGTTCTTCAAGCGTGTATAAGATGCCAGTAGCTCGGCTAACAATCATTGATATATCTAGTATTGTTTTTGCGCTCGCGCTTTCAATATCCTCTAAGGCAGCACTTGCCAGCATTTCACATACACTAAGCATTGCCTTTGCTTTGGCATCGGATATATCGTGCTGTTCATAGCTCACATATAAGCGAAGCAATGTACCCTCCAGTGATTCAATAATCACTTGAGAATTTTCTAAAAAGTTTTGAGCTGTTTTATTTGAGATAGATTTAGGCATGAGAATGCGCTCCTGAGTTTGGAGCTCTGCCAATTACGACCAAGTAATTTAGGTGGCAAAGCTGAAAGGGGTTGGTCGACCAGTAACTCAGGTGACTGGCAAGCGCGAACGCTTCCCCCTCCAGCTCCGCCATAACATGCGAACGCATAGAGATATTACGCATACAAAAAAAGCCCGTTAAGCGGACTGTATGCGCTGAGTATTCATAGCCGACCAAAGCTAATTCACCATGTGGGTGAACAAGCCAATCATAACTACGAAATTTTCGTAGTGCAATAAGAAAAACAGTCTTTACCGGAATAAAAGATAGTTTTAATGATTTGATTGAGAGTTTTTTCATGCTTCAAACCCCTCTATAAGCGTGTCACAAATACGTTGTAAGCTACCGGCATGAAGAACTAGTACATCTTTAGCTTTAGGGTTTTTCATAAGCTGGTCCATACCCTCATTAATCGCCTGTACTCCATCTCCTATAGAGAGCAATTCGACAAAGCTACAGGCCTCACCAGTTACGATTAAGTCCGCTTCAGTATCCGTTTCATCATTGATCCGGTAAGAGACCATTACGATATCTTTCATGTTTTAGGCCTCCAGGACATTTGCTTGATGTGACAGTACAGACCTATTGGCTCTAAAGTTTTGAGCAAATAGATTTAATGCTGTTTTGCGCTGTTCATAGGTACATTGGGAGCCAATTAAAATTAGATCCTGTGCTTCTAACTCAGCCAGTAAGTCCAGCTCATCATATGAAAGGCTGTCACGGTCTAAGCCAGTAAATTGACCTGTGATTGCCCAATTAATCAATCGTGCTTCATTCATGTAATGGTGGGGTCTTGTTTCTTTGCCTGATTGCTCACGTGAAAGCTTTAAGACTGCTGATACAGCTTTATAGGTGGCTGCTGCTTGATGACGTAAACGGCGTTTATCAAATATTGGATGATTGCCACGTAGTAAGTTATCAATTTGCTCATCACACCAAATAGCAAAATCAATATCTAACCATTGGGCAAAGCGCACGGCTAATTTAGGGTGAAGCCATGTACCTTGCGTAAATAATTTTGAATTGCCTTTCTTGGTTTTCACAAAGTCAGTGATACGGGATAATCTCGTATCACTTTTTTGATTCTCTCTTTTAATGAGGGCATCAATATAACGCTGTGTATCAGGCAGACGTAGCCAGTCATTAGGCTTTTTATTAAAGCGATTCGATGCTTGAGTTGCATTAAACCAACCTTGCTCATTAAAGCTAAGTTCTTGGCCATCATATTGGGAAGTGATTAATCCTTTCATGCTCTAGCCCTCACTGCACACGGTTGATATGGATTTTTGAATCAATCAAAACGCCGTCATTTGATAATCCGACTTGCTGGCGGTTATCCATCATCTGCAATAAACGCTGTTCTGCTTCTTCAAAGCTAATGCCGAAATGCTTTGCAATGTCCTCTAACTGGTACATAGGTTCGCCGTCATCCGTATAACCGCTTGGCGGTGGCAATAGGTTCAACTCTTTTGCCTTTTGGTGCATTTCTTCTTTGATATGCTCAGGCGTGTAGTGCATTGTTAGCATGAGTGCCTGCTCTGTGATGGGGTGGTGTTCTCCGTACTGCTCGCGCATTGCTTTGTAGTGGTCGAAGGTTTTGAAAAATTCAGGGTGTACATATTTATTCATGCTGCCACCTCTTTAATAAGCTCATACCGTGCATGACGGCCAATACCTGAATTATTGCGCTCGTAGTGGGTCACAATGTCGTAACCTGCACACCGTAAACGCTGAATGATTGCGCTCAATCGGTAGCAGTTAAAAAGGTCGATAGCCTCGGCCTGGGAAATGGTTTTGCCTTGCTTGAGGTGTGCCAGGACTTGTTTTAATTGGGTGTTGTTCATGTTCTTATGCTCCCATTCCTGACAGTGCATCAGTCAGCTTGTGAATCGTTCCGATGTGGATTATCAGAACGTCCTTAACACCTGATTTCTTCACCATGTCAGCATGTTCACTGAGTAGCTCTTTAATCGTTCCGTTGAAGCCTTTAACCTCTAAAAACTTCATAGCTTCATCATTTACGATTAAATCTGCTTCCTGATCCGCTTCGCCAGTCGGACAATATGAGGCAAGGGCATAGGCGTATAGATCGGCTAGGTCTGTAATACTCAAGGTTTCCAGTGCTAAGCGTAAAAAGGTATTTAGCTTGCTGGCCTCGGCTTTTAGGTAGTCATCAATTGAATAAGGCTTAGAAAATACCTCTGCACCTAATTCGGATGCTCGGATAGAAACATGGTCGAGTAGGTCGATAGCCTGTTCGATCTGTCTTGCATTGGCTTCGGTTTTATCTTCATCTGTGAAGTAATCAAGGGCCAAGCAAGTGAAGTCGGACACATCAATAAAAAGGTTTTTTATCTGCTCGCCGTTTACTTCATGGCTGATCTGCTCAAGTTTTCTTTGTGCCTGCTGGGTGATGCTAATTGCATCTTGTAGCGTGAACTCCATAGCTCAAGCCTCCATCGTTGCAATGGCTGCTTTGTGGCTTGCTATGCGTTCATTAATCCACTGGTCTACATCAGATTCAATCCAAGCGACACGGCGTTCTGATAGGGTGATAGCTTTTGGAAATTTACCTTGTTTCATCATTGCGTAAATTGACGAAGCTCCAAGCCCTGTTTTGGCTTGCACTTCTTTACGGCGGATAAAGCGTTGATTTTCGATTTGTTGATTTTTAGATAAGGTCATCTAAACATTCCTTAATAATTTAAAAGGGGATGCCTAGACACAAAACAGGAATGTAAAATGAGAAAAAAGTTATTTTTTATTAGCTACATAGAACTTAAATATAGTCACCATATACATTCAATTAGTTCCAATAAAGTTCAAAGAGGTGAACAAACTGTTTACTAATACGTATAAGTTTACTAATATCATTGATACGACTAGGCGATGCACGTGTGCATTTTCTGGTCGGAAGCTCTATGAGCTGCTAACTTTGTTTTTACATTTTAGGGTTTCCTAATTTGTGCCTTAGCGGGGGCAAAGTTAAAAAATCGGTATTTCGTGATTGGTGTTGTGAAATACCACCTGTTTCAAAAAAAGGCTGCTTAGGTACTGGTAATACCTTTGTGGCCTTTTTCTTTGTCTAGTAAATAACAAAATTAACGCTACTAGAACTAGATGTTCCTAATGAACTTCTACACTTACTTTATAAGAGTTATGCTTAAATGGCTACCTCTTTACCCCATCAAGTGCGCTATTTGTTGTCGCGCAGCATCATCAATCTGCTGCTCAATAATTCACTTTTGAATAACAGTGCTATTAAAAAAAATATAACCTGAGTTATAGGAATTATAGGTTTAAACTTTAATTTAATTCTCCTTAGTCCGCTTTGGTTCGCTTTAATTCGATTTAATTAATTTTTGCTATAAATCTAATATAACCAAAGTTATAAATTGAATAGCATTTCTATTAGTCATATATGAATAATTAACAGTTCAACAAGTTACAATTAGATACAATTAAGCACCTTTAGCCTGATTAAAAAAGATCAGATTAGGTTCATAAATCACACTGAAAATATGATTACTCCATTTCTGCATCATCTCTGTACGTTCTTTTTCATACTTGGCTTTGTTATATACACCCCTTACACCTTTGGCTGTGTGGTTTAAACAAGCCTCGATTGCATCACTATTAAAACCTTGCTCGTTTAAATGAGTGCTGGCCGTTCTTCTCAAGTCGTGGACTGTGAACGGTGGCAAGTCTGTTAATGCCAGTGCTGCCTTTTGCGCCGTATTAAACGCATTATGGCTGATATGAGTACCTGACTTTCTGCCTACAAATACAAAAGGCTCATTGCCTGCAATCGCTTTGAGTTCCTTAAATATCTCCATCACCTGATCCGACATATAAACGACCATTTCGCGACTATGACCTGTCGCACTGTCGGCCTTTGTTTCAGGGATAAGCCATATACGGCTATCAAAGTCGATATGCTCCCACTTGGCCCTCAATAGCTCTGACTTTCTAACCAATGTCAGCAATGACAGTAAAAGGCCCAGTTTTCTAGGTCGGTAAATTCTTGAGTTTAGGAGGGTGGTGTAATAGGTGCGGATTTCATTTGTACTTAAATATCTATCTCTAGGCTTTGCCTTGTGTACGTGCCGTGACGGGATAGCCAAAACAGGGTTATAAGGTACAAGGCCCAAAGTCATTGCATAATCAAACATGCGCTTTAACAAGCCTCTGATTTGGTTAGCTGCTGCATCATATCCCTGTTCTTTTTTACGCCATATTGTACGGCGTATATCTTCAATGCTGACCTGATCTAGGGGGATGTGGCCCATCATTGGGTAAATATCATTGCTCAGGCACAAAATCATGTTGTATGGGTTTTTACGGTCTTTTTTAATGACTTCTTTTAAATAGCGTTCGCCGTAGTCCTTGAACAAAATGCCTTTAGGTTTGGTCTTATCTTGTTTCGGTGAAATACCTTTAGCGACCAATGAGGCGGATTCATCTCTGATCTGTCTAGCGTCCTTCAATGACAAGTCAGGATAACGACCTATAACAAGCCTTTCTTGCTTGCCTGCCAGTGAATAACGATAGTGCCACGACTTAACGCCTGATTCCTTCACCTCAATAAACAGCCCATTATTCAGCTTGTCTTTAACTGAATATCGCTTGTCCTGTGGTTTAAGGTTTTGAATCTCTCTATCAGTAGAGAAAAACAGGCCGTTTATCTTTGGCATTATTCTAGTCACTCAGGCATAAAAATAAGGTTTTATTGTCACGTAGCTATTAGGTGACTAAAAAAATCATAGCACTAGATGAACGTATAGAACATATTGGAACAATAAAAAGACATAAAAAAAGCACTAAGCTATTAAAACTTAATGCTATTTAATTATCATTGGAACTTATTAGAATTTACTGGAATATAGGCTTAAATTGAAATTACTTTCCAATACAGAATGATCCAAAAATCTTACCCAACAAATCATCTGCGCTAAAATCACCGGTAATTTCGCCAAGCGCATTCTGTGCTAAACGCAAAGACTCCGCGACCAATTCACCTGCGTTATATACCACCAATTGTTCACGTGCTTCAGCAAGATATAGCTGAGTGCGCTTCATTGCGTCTAAATGGCGTGTACGCGCAATAAAGGTATCTTCTTCTGGTTGGAAGCCAGCATGCGCTGTAATCGCATCTATGAGCGCCTGAACACCGGTTTCTTGTTTCGCTGAGACAGTGATATGACGAAAACCTTGGAAATCGGTGATTTCAGCTTGTGAACCTGTTAAATCACATTTGTTTCCAATAAGCATTAAGCGTTTTGGTTCGATGTGATCAGCAAAATATGCCTGCGCCAATTGCAGAGGATCTTCACCTTGGCTTAAGTCATAGACCAAAAGTAACAGGTCAGCTTGTTCAATTTCTTGAATGGCGCGACGTATCCCTTCTTTTTCCACCACATCGCCTGTTTCACGTAAGCCTGCGGTATCTGTCAGAGTAATAGGTAAACCATTTAAGCTAATTTTCTCATGCAGTACATCGCGTGTAGTACCCGCAATATCCGTTACAATGGCACGATCAATACCCGCCAAAGCATTTAACAGTGATGATTTACCGGCGTTGGGCTTTCCTGCAATCACCACCTGTAAACCTTCACGTAATAACTGACCTTGACGCGCAGATTGTTGTACTTGAGTGACAGCGTTTGCGACACCATCAAGTAGGTTCAAAATCTTACCATCTGCCAAAAAGTCGATTTCTTCTTCAGGAAAATCAATCGCAGCTTCTACATGTAGACGTAAATGAATCAGTTGCTCAAGTACTGCATTCACCTTGGTAGAAAATGCCCCCTGTAGTGAACGCACCGCAGAACGTGCAGCGGCTTGAGAGGTTGCATCAATTAAGTCTGCAATTGCTTCAGCTTGCACCAAATCCATCTTGCCATTTTCGAAAGCGCGCATGGAAAACTCACCCGCTTTGGCAGCAATTGCACCTAATTCAAGCAAGCGTGCTAACAGCGCATTCTGAATCACAGGGCCGCCATGGCCTTGCAATTCCACCACATCCTCACCCGTAAATGAATGTGGATTCGGGAAGCAAAGCACCAAACCTTCATCCATAATTTCGCCTGCTGCGTCATTAAACTTTCGAAAGCCTGCATAACGTGCTTTAGGTAATGGTTGCTGCGTCAGTGCCTCAGCAATCGCATAAGACTTCGGACCAGATAGGCGAATCACTCCGACACCACCACGACCTGGAGGGGTGGCAATTGCTGCGATCGTGGTTCGGTTTTGCATATAATTCACCTAAAAATTCTCAAACATCAGACAAAGAAAAATCCGCCTAAGATTACCATCTTAAGCGGATTTATTCAGCTAATCAGCAAGACTTAGTTTACTGGAGTCGCTTCATCACGTTTTGCACGTTCTTTTTCAACAGATTTGTTAATCATACCTTGTTGAAGGATAGTGATACTGTTGTTGACAATCCAGTACAGCACAAGGCCAGCAGGGAAGAACAACATAAATACTGTGAAAATGATCGGCATAATGCGGAACACTTTTGCCTGCATTGGATCGGCAGGTTGTGGGTTCAACATTTGTTGAATGAACATCGTCGCGCCCATTAACAACGGCAGAATAAACCAAGGGTCCATTGCCGACAAATCTTGAATCCAAAGCAACCAAGGTGCATGACGAAGTTCAACAGACTCCATCAATACCCAATACAATGCAAGGAAGATTGGCATTTGTAGTAACAATGGTAAACAGCCCGCAAGTGGGTTGACTTGTTCACGTTTGTACAGTGCCATCATTTCTTGAGAGAAGCGCATACGGTCTTCACCGAACTCTTCTTTCATACGTTGCATTTCTGGTGCAATCACACGCATTTTCGCCATTGAGCGGTAGCTCTTAGACGACAACGGCCAAAGAATCAATTTTACTAAGATGGTCAATAAAATAATTGCCCAACCCCAGTTACCAACTAAACCATGGAAGAACTGCAAGCCTAAGAACAGTAGCTTCGCAATTGGCCATAACCAACCATAATCCACAGTTTGGTTTAAACCAACCGCCAAATCTTTGAGTTCAGATTGGATTTTTGGACCTGAATAGAAGGTTGCATCCACTTCTGCCACAGTACCTGCTGGTACATTAATCGCAGGTGACGTGAAACCAATAATGTTCATGTCATCTGTAGATTTACGTGACTCAAGTTTTGCTGCGTATGGCTGACCATTTTGTGTCAGTTTAATTTCACCTGGAACCCATGCACTCACGAAGTAATGCTGAACCATTGCAACCCAACCACCAGTTACTTCAACATTCAATTTTTCTTCATTGAAGTTCGCAAATTTCAGTTTGTTGTAATGTTCATCAGGCGAACCCCATGCACCACCTAGGAATGTACCCAATGTGAAAATACCTTGGTCAGACTTACCTGGATCTTCAGAGTTGTCGCGTTTCAGCTGACCAAACATCTGACCCTGCCAGTTCTGCGCACTGCGGTTCACAATTTTATGATTTACAACAACAGGGTATTTACCTTCAGTAAAGCTGAAAGTTTTGATTACTTCTACGCCATCTGCTGTTTTATAAACCATTGGTACTGAAAGAACTTTAGCTGTTTGACCATCTTTAGCTTTAACCGCTTTCGCATCGTTCATTGTATAAGATGATTTTTCAATCTCATAACTTGGACGACCTTTCGGATTACTGTCTGGGCCATTGAGACCGATCAAGCCAGACTGTGCAACGTAAGTTCGTTTAGCATCGCTTTCGAGCATAACAAACGGTTCATCGCTGTCTTTGTTCTTGTCGTGATTAAGTAATTCAACACGAACAATATCACCACCTTTTGGACTAATCCAAAAATGGTAAAGGTCAGTTTGTACTGAAATTAGCTGTTGACTAACAGGTGCAGTGGCATCTGTGGTTTGTTGCGTAGCAGCATTATTTGCTTGCGGCACATCTGAAGCAGCTGTTGCTGTCTGGCCATTTGGTAAATCGGCAGATACTTCATGCGATACCACCGCAGCATTTTGCTGAGGTTTTTGTTCCGCATTTCCATAATCTTTCTGCCAAGCCAAAATGAGCAAATATGCGACAACAAACATGGCCCCTAGAATTGCAATCCTGGCCCATTGTTGCATATGTATTACCCCAAGTGGTTAGAGTGATTTTGGTTCATTAAACGATCACGAAAGGGTACAGCAACGTGATGCGTTTGAGAATCTATTTGCTGAAATGAAATAAAACGAATTGCTTTTAAAGGAACAGGATCGTAACCCGAACCGCCCCAAGGATGACAGCGGCAAATACGCTTAACAGCCAGACACACACCACGTACAGCTCCATGTTGATGGACTGCTTCCAAGGAATATTGAGAACATGTTGGAATATAACGACAGCGGGGGCCCAGTAAAGGACTAATCGCAATCTGATAGAAACGGATTAACCAATGCAGTATACGAACCATTGGCCATCTCTACGCTTGTGGGGAGGTAGCTATTTTTTTATGCTTATTTGCAAGGCGTTGTAATTTTTGCCAAGCAAATTGTAATTGCTGATACAACTCTGCATTCGGTACCACCTCTATACCCATTTTCGGCATAATGACAATATCTAATACATTTGACTGCTGTTGATGCAGGCGAAAACTTTCGCGTGCAAGTCGTTTTACTCTATTTCTTTCATGTGCACGACGCACTTTTTTCTTAGCAACAACAATACCCAAACGGCTTTTAGGCTGTTCGGAAATTTTGGCAAGAAATAAGAAGTGGGGCTGATGCACTTTAAAAAGCGCACCATCGAAGACACTTTTATAATCGGCAGCACAGTGTATTCGCACATCTGTGCTATAGCCGTAAAGTGTAGTCATAACACCCAAGTCTTTACAGTCTTAACTGAAATTAAACAGTTAAGCTGTGACGACCTTTTGCACGACGACGCGCTAGAACTTGACGGCCAGCTTTAGTCGCCATACGAGCACGGAAACCGTGAACGCGTTTACGTTTCAACTCAGAAGGTTGGAAAGTACGTTTCATAGTGAAACTCCAAAATGATCTTTCAGTAAAGGTTCGCGATTTTAGTGCTCATTGCTTGAGCTGTCAATGAAAAACAATCTTTCTTTCAAAATCGAGGCTGTGTTATATCAAGATAAATAAAGATTCAAAAAAGGTTTTTCAGAAAAATAATAAATACCCACAAACTAAAGCATTGTATATATTTAATATTTAAGTTATCAGCAAGTTTACTCACAAATTTATCCACAAGCTGCTAGGTATTACCTTGTTGTAAAGAATTTAAATTTGAATTTAAAACAAGATTGGAGTTATCCCCAAAAATGATCGAGCTAATATATAAATTCAAATTTTAAAATTTAAATTTATTACTATTAGTGTTGATATTTTCTGTGGAAAAGCTATTTTTTAATTATTAAAACAATATCTTATATTGTGAATAACCATGTTTTTATAATTTTGACAGTTTGTGGATAACTTTGTAATATATTTTATCCACAGCTTGCGGATAAACTTATCCACACATGGGTTATATTTTAAATTTAAAGCTGAATTGCGCTTTTTTGAGCAATTTAGACTGAATTAACCATGACAGATGTGGATAAGATGGTTAGAATGGCTGCCCGCTTAGCGGTGGCTGAACAATTTTTTCGTACAATGGACTGAAATAGGGGTTTCACATGCTTTGGACAGACTGCTTAACTCGCTTGCGACAAGAGCTTTCAGGAAATGTCTATACAATGTGGATACGCCCACTGGTCGCAGAAGATGCAGGCGATACCTTACGTCTGTATGCACCCAATCCATATTGGACACGTTATATTCAAGAGCACCATTTAGAACTGATTTCAATATTAGCGGAACAGTTATCTGAAGGTCGGGTGCGTAAAGTTGAAATTCTTGTCGACTCTCGGCCTGGTGCAATTCTTTCTGCATCTGAGCAACCGGCAACCACGACTGCAGCCCTGGAACAATCGCCAGCACCTGTTGCTCCATCACGTCCTAAAAAAGAAAAAGACGAGAGCTCTTCAAAAAATAGCCGTAAGCGTCAACTCAATCCGTTATTTACTTTTTCACTGTTCGTGGAAGGTCGCTCTAACCAAATGGCCGCGGAAACCTGTCGTAAAGTACTTACACAACCCGGTGCTTCACAACATAATCCCTTATTTTTGTATGGGCCGACAGGTTTAGGTAAAACCCACTTAATGCAAGCAGTGGGTAATGCATTATTACAGGCCAAACCGAATGCACGGGTCATGTATATGACGGCTGAAAGTTTTGTGCAAGATTTTGTCAGCTCACTGCAGCAAGGCAAAGTGGAAGAATTCAAGAAAAACTGTCGTTCATTAGACTTGCTCTTGGTTGATGACATCCACTTATTGGCTGGGAAAGAAGCCAGTTTGGTTGAGTTCTTTTATACGTTTAACGCCTTGTTAGATGAATCTAAACAAATTATTTTGACTTCGGATCGTTATCCGAAAGAACTAACGGAACTCGATCCACGTTTAGTTTCACGTTTTTCTTGGGGTTTGTCGGTAGGTGTAGAACCTCCTGATATTGAAACCCGTATTGAAATTCTGTTGAAAAAAGCCGAAAGCAATGACGTAGAATTACCACGTAACTGTGCGTTATTTATTGCTCAGCAAGTGGTAGCAAATGTTCGTGAGTTGGAAGGTGCATTAAATAAAGTCGTTGCAATTTCACGTTTTAAAGGAACACCGATCGATCTAGATGTGGTACGCGAATCTTTAAAAGATGTGTTGGCAATTCGCGCGCGTACCATCAGCACTGAAAACATTCAGCGTGTCGTAAGTGAATATTTCCGTATTCCGCTCAAGGAATTAGTTGGTCCAAAACGTACCCGTATCTATGCGCGGCCACGTCAATTGGCCATGGGGCTTGCACGTGAGTTAACTGGGGATAGCTTCCCTGAAATTGGTATGGCATTTGGTAATCGTGACCACAGTACCGTGATGCATGCTTGTGAAAAAGTGCAGAGTCTTCGTGAGGAAGATCCGATCTTCAATGAGGACTATAAGAACTTACAGCGCCTGCTGCAAAGTTAAGCTTTTTCGTTCAAATTCTGTTCTTGCAATGCGGTATATTCTGCCGCATAGTACACTGCTAAAAAATTAATTTATCTTTTCTGTCTTCAGTTTTAGAGGAATGTATTGTGCGTTTAAAAATCGCGAAAGAAAGCTTACTGAATGTTCTGTCACATGTCGTAGGAGCGGTTGAGCGTCGCCATACCTTAAATATTTTATCCAATGTCAAAGTGCAGGTCACTGAGCAGGCATTGACCATTACAGGTTCTGACCTAGAAGTGGAATTGGTTGCGAGCACACCGCTGGCAGACGGTGCATGTTTACAAGCTGGGGTTACGACAGTTCCTGCGCGTAAACTTATGGATATCTGTAAATCATTGCCTTCAGCGGCATTGATTGATTTACAAATCACTGAAGATCAGCGCTGTATTTTAAAATCAGGTAACAGCCGTTTTGTATTGGGTACTTTGCCTGCTGAAGATTATCCATTGCTGACCACTGAAAACACGCAAGGTACACAAGTTGCTGTAACACAGCGTGAGCTCAAACGCTTATTTGAAAAAACTTCATTTGCGATGGCAGTACAAGATGTACGTTTTTATCTAACTGGTACTTTACTTGAAATTGACGAAAATCAATTGCGTGCAGTCACTACAGATGGCCACCGTTTAGCGATGTGTGAAACAGCAGCAAGCTCGAATGCAACTCAAGCTATGCAAGCGATTGTTCCACGTAAAGCAGTGGGTGAATTACAGCGTTTATTAAGTGTTGAAGATGAGCAATTATCGTTGTTGATCGGTCGTGAATTGTTAAATGTAACGATTACCATTGCGAGTCGTGATAAAGAACAAGGCGACATTACCGTGCGTTTCACGACTAAGTTAATTGATGGTAAATTCCCTGATTATCGCCGTGTGATTCCACGTGGTGGTGATAAAAATGTGCGTATTGCGCATGATGTTTTCAAGCAATCGCTACAACGTGTTGCGATCTTGAGTAATGAAAAATTACGTGGTGTATTCCTGAAATTTGATGCGGATACCTTGCAATTGCGTGCCAATAACCCTGAACAAGATGAAGCTGTTGAAGACTTGGCTATTCAATATGCAGATATGCCAATGGAAATGTCTTTCAATGCACAGTACTTACTTGAAGTATTGAATGTATTAGATGGTGATGATGTTTCGATGACGATGACAGAAGCAAATCAATCCGTATTGGTACAAGATCCACAACAACAAGATCAAACTTATGTTGTGATGCCAATGCGTGTGTAATTTAGGCTAAAGTCTCTTTTTAATATGCATATCACGCGTTTACATGTAGAACGTGTTCGAAATTTAAAGACGGTTGCACTCTCTGGGTTGCAGCCGTTTAATGTCTTTTATGGGCAAAATGGCTCAGGAAAAACATCGGTTTTAGAAGCCATTCATTTGCTAGCGACGGGGCGTTCTTTCCGGACTCATATCCCTAAAAATTATATTCAAAATAACAGTCCTGACGCAGTGGTGTTTGCACAATCCGCCTCTGAACGTATTGGTATGCAAAAAATGCAGTCCGGCGAACAGTTGATTAAAGTCAATGGTGATTTAATTGGTACGCAAGGGCAACTTGCTAAATTGCTACCTTTACAACTGATTGACCCACAAAGTACCGATATCATAGATCATGGTGCAAAGCCCAGACGGCAACTTTTAGACTGGTTAATGTTCCACGTGGAACCGGAGTTTTACCATGCATGGCAATATTATGCGCGTGCGTTAAAGCAACGAAATAGTTTGTTGAAGTCGCGTCGAAATCTGAGTTTGTCAGACTTAGAGCCGTGGAACATTATGCTCAGTGATTACGGCGAAATATTGCATGCACAGCGCAGTCATGTTGTTGAGCAATGGGTCAAACATTTTGAGCAAGACTTGAAAGTTTTATTGCCGGATCTATCAGTGACGCTAGAGTACACAGCTGGCTTTCATGCAGAAACAGGCTTGCTGAATGATCTGACTAATCAGCATTATAAAGATTGTGAGAGGGGGTATACAGAATATGGTCCACACCGTGCAGATTTACGCTTAAAAACCCCGATGGGAGACGCTGATGTTGTGTTATCTCGCGGGCAAAAAAAGTTACTGATCATGGCTTTAAAACTGTCACAGATTTCAATGCTACATGCCTGTAATAAGGAAACTGTGGTATTATTGGATGATCTGACAGCAGAATTAGATTTAACCGCACAACAGCGATTAATTGAGCGTTTAAGCCATCTTGGTAGTCAAGTTTTTATTACCACTTTAGACCATGATTCAGTGCAAAAACACTTACATGATTTATCTATTTCTTATCAATTATTCAAAGTTGAAAATGGTACGGTTCAGGCTGTTGTGCAATGAAATACCACCTTTGGATAGACCTATTTTTCACTAGGGAGAAACCATGAGTTCAGAAGATCAAGCTGCTTCTCAAACAGAACAAACCATAGAAAAAGCTTATGATTCCTCTAGCATCAAAGTATTACGTGGCTTAGACGCAGTTCGTAAGCGTCCGGGTATGTATATTGGTGATACTGACGATGGTACAGGCCTACACCACATGGTGTTTGAAGTTGTCGATAACTCAATTGATGAAGCATTGGCAGGTCATTGTGATGAAATTAATGTCACTATTCATGAAGATGAGTCCGTAAGCGTATCGGATAACGGTCGTGGTATCCCAACAGATATACACCCTGAAGAAGGGGTTTCAGCAGCAGAGGTAATTTTAACTATTCTGCATGCTGGCGGTAAATTTGACGATAACAGTTATAAGGTTTCAGGTGGTCTTCACGGTGTTGGCGTTTCAGTTGTAAACGCTTTATCAGAAAAGCTCCTATTAAATATTCGTCGTGCGGGTAAGACCTATGAGCAGGAATATCGCCATGGCGATCCTGTCTATAAATTACGTGAAACTGGTGTGACTGAAACTTCAGGTACAACAGTCCGTTTCTACCCTAGTGCAGAAACCTTTAGCCAGACTATTTTTAATGTCGATATTTTGGCACGTCGTTTACGTGAATTATCATTCCTAAACGCGGGTGTACGTATTGTTCTACGTGATGAACGTGTAAACCTTGAACATGTGTATGACTATGAAGGCGGCTTATCTGAATTCGTAAAATACATTAACCAAGGTAAAACACATCTCAACGATATCTTCCATTTCACCACTCAAGCGGACAATGGGATTGGAGTTGAAGTTGCCCTACAGTGGAATGATACCTACCAAGAGAATGTCCGTTGTTTTACCAACAACATTCCGCAAAAAGATGGTGGAACGCATTTAGCTGGCTTCCGTGCTGCCTTAACGCGTGGCTTAAACAGCTACATGGAAAGCGAAAATTTACTCAAAAAAGAGAAAGTGGCAGTTTCAGGTGATGATGCACGTGAAGGCTTAACTGCGATTGTTTCTGTGAAAGTGCCTGATCCGAAATTCTCTTCGCAAACCAAAGAAAAATTGGTTTCGAGTGAAGTGAAAACTGCGGTTGAGCAAGCAATGAATAAGTCGTTCTCGGAATATCTTTTAGAGAATCCTCAAGCGGCTAAATCAATTGCAGGTAAAATTATTGATGCGGCGCGTGCACGTGATGCAGCACGTAAAGCGCGTGAAATGACACGTCGTAAGAGTGCGCTTGATATTGCTGGTTTACCAGGTAAATTGGCAGATTGTCAGGAAAAAGACCCAGCACTTTCTGAACTTTATTTAGTCGAAGGTGACTCTGCGGGCGGTTCTGCAAAACAAGGCCGTAACCGTAAGATGCAAGCGATTCTGCCATTAAAAGGTAAGATTTTAAACGTGGAACGTGCTCGTTTCGATAAGATGATTTCATCTCAAGAAGTCGGCACGCTGATCACAGCATTGGGCTGTGGTATTGGTCGTGAAGAATATAATCCAGATAAACTGCGTTATCACAAAATTATCATCATGACCGATGCCGACGTCGATGGTTCGCACATTCGTACGCTACTGTTGACCTTCTTCTTCCGTCAAATGCCAGAACTTGTGGAACGTGGTTATATTTATATTGCACAGCCACCGTTGTATAAGCTGAAAAAAGGCAAGCAAGAACAGTACATCAAAGATAACGATGCACTTGAGACTTACCTGATTTCAAATGCAATTGATGAGCTTGAGTTACACGTGAGTGCGAATGCGCCAGCTATTCGTGGTGAAGCTTTAGCAGGTGTGATTGCAGATTATCAAACTTCGCAAAAAAGTTTACATCGTTTAACCGTGCGTTACCCTGCAAGCGTGTTAGATGGTTTGTTGACGGTTGAAGGCTTTAAGTTAGATCAAGCCAATAATCAAGACTATGTACAAACTTGGGGCGAGCAATTGCGTGCCAATATTGAGAAAACTCAACCAAGTTTGCGTCCAGAACTGTCAATTGAAACTTTTGAGCATGAAAATGCTGAAGGTCAAAAGTCTGCGACATATTTCCCACGCATTACCATTTACGTGCACAACTTGCCGCACCATTATTTACTTGATTCAGGCCTTTTAGGCTCAGGTGAATATGCACGTCTGTTGAAGAATGCAAAGAGCTGGTTTACTTTGCTTGAAGATGGCGCTTACTTGCAAAAAGGCGAGCGTAAAATAGCGGTTAGCAGTTTCCATCAAGTTTGGCAAAACATTTTACAAGACTCACGCCGTGGCATGATGATTCAGCGCTATAAAGGTTTGGGTGAAATGAACGCTGAACAGCTTTGGGAAACTACAATGGATCCTGAAAACCGTAACATGTTACAGGTGACGGTACAGGATGCAATTGAAGCAGATCGTATGTTCTCTTGCTTGATGGGTGACGATGTTGAACCACGTCGAGCATTCATTGAAGAGAATGCATTGAATGCCGATATCGACGCATAATTCGATTACAGAATAATCAGAAAAAGCACTCCTTGGAGTGCTTTTTTTTATGCTATTGTGATTTATGGTGGTTAAATTATCATCGAATTGTGTTTTATAAAATTGACTTATTCTGCTGCTAAGCTGTCTAAATTAAGCGAATATCCAACAATATAAGAGGTCTGTCAGCTATGGACAATCAACTTGAACACATTCGAGACATTTGGGTGAATGCATTTTTTACCGGCAATTATGCAGTGTTGGCTGAGTATGAAGATGAGCATTTTAAAGTGGTATACGAGCAAGAAGGTCGGGTGGAAACGAATTATGTACGTTATGAGCGTATTGCACATGCGGTCAATAATGGCGTGTGGAAACCGAAAAAACCCGATGTTGAGTTTGAGGAATACGAGTTTAATCGCGATCAAACAGAGTGCAAAATTTTGATTGGTTTGACTGAAAATCAACAGCAGATTCAAGAAATTTGGCATTTTCATCAAGGCTGGAAAATACAAGAATTACGTTTTTTAAAAGCCAGTAAAACAGTACATTCGGCTGGTTAAAGTGAAAAAACAAATAAAAAAACCTAGAAATTTAAGAATAGAAAGTTAAAAAAAATTCTTAATTGTGGATAAGTCATTTGAATATTCACATATAATAGCGATAAAAATGGTGTTTGATTATAATTGTGGATAATAAATATCAAATTTATTTATCCACAATGCCTGTATTTTGTTTTTTGAATTTAAAATGGTTTTATGAATTTAAAATTAGGAATTTGAATTTAAAAGTTCTGCTGTGGATATCTTGTGCCGTATGTGAGCTGTAAATCATGCTGTTTTGAATTTATTTATGTCGCTTTGACACTTTTTATTTGGGTTTCTAGGTTTTACAAAGATTTCATTTATCTGAAAGATACAGAGTAATTAATGTGAAATATTGCTTGTTTAGTAGAATTTAAAAATCACCGTGGAACATTGAATTCTCACGGTGATTTATTTTTGAGCGATGGATAAGAATTACTTAATAATGCTGCTCAGGGTTGAAATAACAGTTTTTAAGCTTCAAAACTGCTTTCCATTTCCTCTAATTCCATCATTAATTCAAGCATTTGTTCTTCAATTGTTTCGAGTTTTGCTTTTAATTCAGTTTGCTCATTCATGAGTTTAAGCAAATCATCTTTGCGATTGGCTTCATATAAAGCGGTATCGCCAAGCAAAGTCTCAATTTCCATTAAGCGTGGTTGAATTTTGCCAATTTGCACTTCATTTTTTTCAATATTTTTACGGATGGGGCGGGTCAGTTCACGTTGGCGTGCAGCTTCTTTACGCTGCGCTTCCTTATCCACTTTTGAAATGCTTGGCTTTACTTCAACTTGAGATTGAATCGGTGCTGCAATTTGTTGGCCATTTTTCATCATCTCGATGCGTGCTTGACGTAGCCAGTCTGCATAAGCCACCAAGTCACCATCAAATTCACGGCATTTTCCATTATGTACCAACAGCAGTTCATCACAAACACTGGCAATTAATTGACGTTCATGTGATACCAGTACAACTGCACCTTCAAAGTCTTGTAGTGCCATGGTCAGGGCGTGACGCATATCTAAATCTAAGTGGTTGGTTGGTTCATCCAGAATCAGCACGTTTGGACGTTGCCATACAATCAGTGCCAAGGCTAAACGAGCACGTTCACCACCAGAGAAACCTTCACTTGGGGTATCCATACGTTCGCCACTAAAACCGAAACTACCTAAGAATGAACGTAGCGATGCTTCACTGATTTTTTTATCGGCGATACGTGACAATTGCAGCATCGGGCTGGCATTACCATCCAATGCATCCATTTGATGTTGGGCAAAATAACCGATATTCAGTAATTCAGATGCTTTGCGAGTACCTTGTAGTAATTCTAAGTCCGCCACCAATGATTTGATGAGCGTCGATTTACCAGCACCGTTCATACCCAATAAACCAATTCGGCTGCTTGGCGTAATTTGTAGATTAACGTTGGTCACAATGAGTTTGTCACCATAGCCAATGTCCGCATGTTCCATTTGCAAGAGCGGTGAGCTCATCTTTGTTGGCTCACGGAAACTAAAGGTAAACGGAGTATCAACATGTGCTGCAGATAATTCCTGCATACGCTCTAACTGTTTGATTCGGCTTTGCGCCTGTTTAGCTTTGGTGGCTTTGGCTTTAAAGCGGTCAATAAACTTTTGTAAATGAGCACGTGTTTCGAGCTGCTTCTCATAGGCTTGTTGTTGTTGTGCTAAGCGTTCTGAGCGTGTGCGTTCAAAAGTTGAATAATTACCGGTATATAAGGTTAATTCTTGATTTTCAATATGCAGAATATGATCGGTAATGGCATCAAGGAAATCACGGTCATGTGAAATTAAAACCAATGTGCCTTCATAGGCTTTCAACCAGTCTTCCAACCATAAAATCGCATCTAAGTCTAAGTGGTTGGTTGGTTCATCTAGTAAGAGTAAATCTGATCGACTCATCAGCGTACGTGCAAGATTTAAACGCATACGCCAACCACCAGAAAAACTTGAGACATTCAGTTGAGATTGGTGTTCAAAAAAGCCCAGGCCAGCCATTAATTGAGAGGCTTTTGACGGAGCAGTATAGCCATGAATTTCATCAAAGCGGCCATATAAATGTGCCAACTCTTCATCTTTTAAATTTTCTGGGTGTTCAAGTTTGTGTTGAATGTCCCAGTATTCTTCATCGCCTGAAAGGACAAAATCGATGGCTTTCATATCGAGCGCTTTAATTTCTTGCGCCATATGTGCCACAGTCCATACGGCTGGACGGGTGAGTGAACCTCCATCAGACTCCATGCCACCTAAAAGTGCAGCAAACAAAGTAGATTTACCTGCACCATTGACACCGGTTAGGCCAATTTTCCAGCCTGGATGCAATTGCATGGATGCCTTTTCAAATAAAACTCGTCCACCGCGACGTATGGAAAGTTGGTCTAACTGAATCATTGAACTGTCTAAACAAGAAGAATATGTGGCTATTCTAATAGATGGCTATGCAAAAGAAAAAACAAAGCATCGCAACCATCCGAAAAAATGTGACACGTTATACTCATTTATGTATATTCAAAATGCATTAAAATTTTAAAAATGTTTCAAATATTTGTTTTTAATGGATAAATAAGAATATATGGGAATGGGATAATGAGAAAAGGATTTTTGATTTTATCTGCTGTATCTGTATTGCTGAGCACACAAAGTTATGCAAATCAAAAAGTATGTGTGTTTGATTTATTAGGCAAAGCGGGTGAATCCTACAAATTAATGGAAGAATGGTCACTCGCCAGTCGAGCTTGGGGTGCTCAAGTTCAGCTTTTGGCTTATCAAGACGAGTCAAAAGTGGATAAAGATTTTAAAGACGGCTTATGTGATGCTTTTTATATGACATCTATGCGCGCAAGGGCCTACAATAAATTTGCAGGATCAATCGATGCTATTGGCGGGGTGCCCAATAATGAAATTGCCCAGAAAGCGATTAGTTATGTATTGGATAAGCGTAATGCCAAACGACTGGTGACTAATGCTAGTAAAGACAGTTATGAGGTGGCTGGTATCGGTCAAATTGGTTCAGCATATATTTTTGTCCGAGACAAAAATATTAATACCTTGGAAAAAGCTGAAGGCAAAAAATTCGCTGTTTTACATTATGACTATGCACAAAAAGTAATGGTCAATCGTGTCGGGGCAGTTCCAGTGATGTCTGAAATTTCAAATTTCATCCGCAAATTTAATCAAGGTGAAGTTGAAATTGTTGCTGCACCAGCCTATGCCTTCAAACCTTTAGAACTACATAAAGGTTTAGGAACAAAAGGCGCCATGGTAAATTTCCCTGTGGTGAATGTGACTGCTGATTTAGTGATTCGGAGCAGCAAATTTCCAGATCAATTTTCTGAGCAGTCGCGTCTTTGGTTTGTCAAACAACTGCCAAAAAGCTTTGCCATGGTGAAACGCATGGAAGCCGAGATTCCTGCGAAATATAAGATGAATTTAAGTAAAGAAGATCGGGTCAAATATCAAAAAATATTACGTGATGGCCGAATGGATTTGACCCGTCAAGGGATTTACGACTCCACCATGATGACGGTACTTAAAAAAGCGCGTTGCACCATTGAAAGAACCAATTTTGAGTGTTCTGTTTCGGGTGAATAAGCAATTTTCTTGTATTTCTTTGTAAAATTTCATGAAAAAATTGCAAGTGAAAAAACAAGCATGCATTTTTATAACACAATGATAATGAATAAAATTTAGTATTGCTATAAAAGTGATAAGCATCACAAAAATGCAGAATATGCCAAAATGACCGAAATAAATGGAGTAAATGCTCTATTTTTTTTAAATTAACTTGCTTAATATCGCTTTTGTGTAGGGACACCCTGAAGCATAAAAAGATTTGAAAGGACAATACAATGAAAAAAACACTCCTATCCTTGGCTACATTTGCTGCAATTGGTTTTGCTGGTTCAGCACAAGCCGCAGCAGTAGATATCTGTGTATTTGACTTATTAGGTAAGTCAGGTGAGTCATATCAAATGGCTCAAGAGTGGGCACTGGCAGCAAAAGGCTGGGGTGCAGAAATTAATCTAATTCCGCGTCAGGATGAAGCGGTTGCAGACAATGACTTTAAAGCGGGTAAATGTGATGGCGTATTTATGACCGCTATGCGTGCTCGTCAATACAATAAATTTGCAGGTTCAATTGACGCACTTGGCGGTGCACCAAGTAATGCGATCGCACAACGCGCAATTACCTTTGCTCTAGATAAGCGTAATGCAGCAAAAATGGTGAGCAACCTAGGCGGTAAAAAATATGAAGTTGCCGGTATTGCGCCTTTAGGTTCAGCATTTATTTTTGTTCGTGATAAAAAAATTGACTCAATTGAAAAAGCTGCGGGTAAAAAGTTTGCAGTATTGGGCTATGACGATGCACAAAAAATTATGGTGCAGCGTGTGGGCGCACAAGCGGTAATTTCTGATGTATCAAACTTTGTGGCTAAATTTAATAATGGTCAGGTAGATATGGTGGGTGCACCAGCATATGCATACAAACCTTTAGAAATTTATAAAGGTCTGGGTACAAATGGTGCGATGTTTAACTTCCCAGTTCTACAAGTAACTGCGGACTTTATTATTCGTCCAGATCAATTCCCAGCAGGTTTTGGTCAGAAATCACGTGATTGGTTTGTGAAACACTTACCAAAGAGTATTGCGATGATTAACCGTCTAGAAGGTGGTATTCCTGCAAAATACAAAATGAATTTAAGTGCTGAAGATAAGACCAAATATCAAAAATTATTACGTGAAGGTCGTATGGATATGACTAAGCGTGGAATTTATGATGCGTCTATGATGTCTGTGCTGAAAAAAGCACGTTGTTCTGTCGATAAAGCGAATTTTGAATGTTCTATTGGCGGCGAATAAGCTGATTTATAATGAAAAAAGCCTGGAATGATCCAGGCTTTTTTTTTGCATATTTGCTGGTCATTCTAGCCATTGAGTGTATCAAAAATTCAGGTAATCTTGAATGAAATTGGTCTCTAGCTAAAACTAAAAGATGAAGCTAAGCCATTGAGTACGAATTAAAAAAACATTTCACTCAAAATAAAAATAGTGAATACACAAGGAAAGTCAGTATGAAACAATGGACAAAAGCATTGGCCGCGAGTGCTGTGCTCATGGCGGTATCTGGTCTCACTCAGGCAAAACAAGTGGTTTGTGTTTTTGACCTTGTCGGTAAAAATGGTGATGTATTCGCCTTAATGAAAGATTATCAATTAGCGGCAAAAAACTGGGGCGCGGATATTGAATTGCGCGTTGGTCAAAACGAAGCGGTTATTGCTGAAGATTTTAAAGCCGGAAAGTGCGACGGGATCAGTGTCACGGGCATGCGCGGTCGCCAATTTAACGCTTTTACCGGATCTTTAGATGCAATTGGTGCAATACCAGACTTAAAACTTGCAGTTAAAGTCATGCAAGGTCTAGCGAATCCAACTTTTGCTAAAAATATGGTGCAAGGGCGCTATGAAGTTGCAGGTGTGATCCCTGTAGGTGACGCCTATTTATTAGTAAATGACCGCAGTATTAATACTGTGGCGAAGGCCGCAGGTAAAAAAATTGCCGTACTTGATTATGACGATGCGCAAAAAATTATGGTGCAGCAAGTGGGCGCTCAAGCGGTGAGTGCAGATGTCACCAACTTTGGTGCGAAGTTTAATAATGGTCAAGTCGATATTATTGGTGCACCTGCTGCAGTATTTAAACCCCTAGAATTACATAAAGGTTTGGGTTCGAAGGGCGCAATTGTGAATTATCCAATTCTACAAGTGACTGGCAATATTATTATCCGCCCAGATAAGTTCCCAGCAGGATATGGCCAAAAATCACGTGATTGGGTGAAAACACAATTGCCACGAGCATTTACCATTTTGGGTAAAATGAAGTCTGAAATTCCGACCAAATATTGGATGGATGTACCAGCAGCGGATCGAGCTGGCTATCAGAAAATGATGCGTGATGCGCGTATTGATTTAACCAAGCGCGGTATTTATGACAAACGCATGATGAAACTTTTGTGGCAATTCCGTTGTAAACAAGATCCGAAAAACTTCGAATGTGCATTACATGATGAGAACTTTAAATAAGCTAAAAGTAAATCTTGATAAAAATACTCTGATTTAACTTTAAACTGCCAAGACTGACCATATATTGAGTATGTTATACTTGAAATATGGTCTTTTCTTTTTTAAAGACATCCAAATGACTCAGAGGAATCCATCATGAATGCTCAAGCACTTGTGCTGACTGACAACGCTGCCAATAAAGTACGCCAATTGCGTGACAGTGAAGGTAACCAAGACCTAATGTTACGTGTATATGTAACAGGTGGTGGTTGCTCAGGTTTCTCTTATGGTTTTAATTTCGCAGAAAGCCAAAACGAAGATGATGCTGAATTTGTGAATGATGATGTGAAAATGTTAGTCGATTCACTTAGCTATCAGTATCTCGTTGGTTCAGTTGTTGATTATCTTGAAGGTTTAGAAGGTTCTCGTTTCGTGGTGCAAAACCCGAATGCAACAACGACCTGTGGTTGCGGATCATCATTCTCAATCTAACGGATTGATCTGATGAGCCATAAAAAAGCCCTCTTGTGAGGGCTTTTTTAATGTCTAAGTAAAGGCTTAAGCTTCAAACTTTAACGCTTCAAGTACATCTAAAATAACAGTAGTCACATCTTGACTTAATTCATGATTATTAAAAATTTCATAAGCTGAAATGGTAATATCCGTATCACTTGGTAGCAGGCGTTGTTCTTCTTCAATCAGGTCATTAATAGGTAATAAAGTTTGCTTTACTTTGAGATGTAACACATCTTTAAACTCAAGATTTTCATCCTCAAGTTCAATCAGTTGCTCGTTAAAATAGGGTAAAAGCACTGAATGGAGATAAGGTTGAATTTCAGTGATATCAAATAGTTCAATATCGCGAGTTTGTTCAATCGTGCTGATGTGGTCATTCACTTCAATTAAGATATGGTAGTAACTCACATTGCTCTCCACGGATGGGTTATAAATAAGAAATTATTGCACAATCACAATAACATGAAATGACGGTTTTTTGTTTAAGAAAGCCTATATAGGCTTATAAAATGTATGGGATTTTTATCACGTTTTGAGGATTAACGATAATAAAGCAGCGTTTGGTCAGCAGGCATTAATTTAAAACCTTCCAATTGCTGAGCACCCAAAATAGGATACATCAGGGCAGCGGGGTCTTGATGATGGCCTAAGCCTAATGCATGACCTAATTCATGCGCGAGTGTAAGACGTAAATCTGCTTCGGCATCAAATTGATAGATCTGGATTTGATCTCCCATAAAGACGCCTTTGTGAAACTCTCGGGCAGGGAAACGCTGACTGGCTTGGATCACACCAGCATTGTATTGATCAATCTTTTGATTAAAGCTGGAGACTTGTAGATTGAATTGGTTATTTTGTTGATTGAACGCATCAATTTCATGGTCTAGTTGTGCAGCTTGATCTCGAACACTGATGAGCTGTTGTTGAATGCGTTGTAAATTCTCACCATGGCGTTGCTCTATGCGACTCCAACTTGCATATTCCTGTTTAAGTCGAGCAGCTTCAGCATGTAGCATGACTTGTCGGGAGCGTAGTTGAGCCTCTTGCTGTGCTAATGATTGTCGTGAGTTTGATAAATTTTCTGCATGTAAATCATTTTGTTGTTTTTCTTTATTTAGCTGTTGCTGTGCTTTTTTATAAGCGTTGTAATGGTCTTGTCGATTATCATAAATTAAGCGAATGGTTAGTTTTGCCTTGGGGTCATACACAAAAAAATCTTTATTGGTGCCTTGATGCCAAATTTCCATTGCTTCTTTACTCAGCTGAATGACCTCTGTCTGACTTAAACCAAAACGTGGGTCGACATCGCTGACACGAAAACGTAATCGTGTGTCGAAAGGGTGAGTGATCCGATCCCAAGCCGAATTGAAGCGAAGTTGCGGATGGTTTTGAGTTTGAACAACCCAAAACAGGCTCATCAGTACAAATACTAGAATATATATAAAACGCATGGCGTAGTATGAAGTCTTTATTTTTTTAATAATGTAGCTGAAGTCTAATCAATTGGGAACTCAGCTTTTATTTGAATTAGCTTTTTAATCTTATCCGTTGTCTTCATTAAACTTGTTGAATGAATAGCATAAAAAAAACCGCGCTTGCGCGCGGTTTTTTGATTTAAAGCGACAAATTATTTTTTGTCATCTTTAACTTCAGTGAACTCAGCATCAACTACGCCATCGTCCGCTTTTTGAGATTGACCGGCATCGCCACCTTGGAATGCATTCGGATCAAAACCTTCAGCGCCACCTTGACCTTGAGCTGCTTCATATGCACGTTGAGTGATCGGCATAATGATGTTTTGAAGTGCTTCAGTTTTCGCTTTGATGTCTTCTACGTCATTTTCTTTGGTAGAAGCTTCAAGTTCAGCTGTTGCAGTTTCAATTGCAGTTTTTTCGTCTGCAGTCACTTGCTCACCTAGATCTTTCACTGCTTTTTGAGCAGAAGATACAAGTGCATCAGCTTCGTTACGTGCTTTCGCTAACTCTTCAAATTTACGATCTTCTTCAGCATTCGCTTCAGCATCTTTGATCATTGCTTCGATTTCAGCATCAGACAAACCTGAGTTTGCTTTAATCTGGATTGATTGCTCTTTACCAGTGCTCTTATCTTTCGCAGATACTTTCAAGATACCGTCAGCGTTGATGTCGAAGGATACTTCAATTTGTGGCACACCACGTGGAGCAGGTGGGATGTCGCCTAATTGGAAGTTACCTAACAATTTGTTTTGCTGCGCCATTTTACGTTCACCTTGGAACACAGAAATGTCTACAGCAGGTTGGTTGTCAGCAGCAGTTGAGAACACTTGAGATTTCTTCGCAGGAATCGTGGTGTTTTTCTCGATGATCGCTGTTAACACGCCACCCATAGTTTCGATACCAAGTGTCAACGGCGTAACGTCAAGAAGAAGTACGTCAGTTTTGTCACCTGAAAGTACAGCACCTTGAATCGCAGCACCCATTGCTACAGCTTCATCTGGGTTCACGTCTTTACGTGGTTCACGTCCGAAGAACTCTTGTACTTTTTGTTGTACAAGTGGCATACGAGACTGACCACCGACCAAGATTACGTCAGAGATGTCAGAGGTTGAAAGACCTGCATCTTTGAGTGCAATCTTACATGGTTCAATTGTACGAGCAACCAAGTCAGCAACCAAACCTTCAAGTTTAGAGCGAGTCACATTGATCACTAAGTGTTTAGGACCAGTCGCATCTGCTGTGATGTATGGAAGGTTGATTTCTGTTGCATTCGAAGAAGAAAGCTCGATTTTTGCTTTTTCAGCAGCTTCTTTTAAACGTTGAAGTGCAAGCGGATCTTGTTTCAAGTTTACGCTTTGCTCTTTCTTAAATTCTTCAACCAAGAATTCAATTAACGCGTTATCGAAGTCTTCACCACCAAGGAATGTGTCACCGTTTGTAGATAACACTTCAATTTGTTGGTCGCCATCAAGGTCAGCGATTTCAATGATTGATACGTCAAAAGTACCACCACCCAAGTCGTATACAGCAACTTTACGGTCGCCTTCTTTTTTGTCCATACCGAACGCAAGTGCAGCTGCAGTTGGTTCGTTGATGATACGTTTAACTTCTAAACCTGCAATTTTACCTGCATCTTTAGTTGCTTGACGCTGCGCATCGTTGAAGTAAGCAGGAACAGTAATAACTGCTTCAGTTACTGTTTCGCCTAGGTAATCTTCAGCTGTTTTTTTCATCTTTTTCAAGATTTCAGCAGAGATTTGCTGTGGCGCAAGTTTCTTATCGTTTACATCAACCCAAGCATCGCCATTGTCTGCTTGGATAATTTTGTAAGGTACAAGACCGATGTCTTTTTGAACCGCTTGGTCTTGGTACTTACGACCGATCAAACGTTTGATCGCGAACAATGTGTTTTTAGGGTTGGTTACTGCTTGACGTTTCGCAGATTGACCTACAAGGATTTCGCCATCTTTATACGCAATAATAGATGGAGTTGTACGTGCGCCTTCAGCGTTGTCAATTACTTTAACTTTGTCGCCTTCAAGTACTGCTACGCAAGAGTTAGTTGTACCTAAGTCAATACCAATGATTTTCGCCATTTGGATGTTTCCTCTAAAATTCTTTTATTCCCAAATTCTTCCCTTTCTCAAAGGGAAATAAAAAGGGATTTACTTGTTATCCGATATGAGAGCCAATCAAAAATTTTCAAGTAATTTTCTGGAAAATTTTTCAAAAACTCTCGAATTTCTTGGTCTTATGCGCCAACCATAACCATTGCTGGACGTAATAAACGACCATTTAGGCTATAGCCCTTTTGTAATACTGTGCCAATTTCGTTGGCTTTTGCATTTGGGTCGATACCGACAGCTTGATGTAAGTCAGCGTTGAAACCGTTTGCCGTATCAACAGCAACCACACCAAATTTTTCAAGTGTTGTTAATAACGATTTAAGCGTCAGTTCAACACCTTCAGACAATGCTGATTTTTCGTCGCCGACAGCTGCAATTGCACGTTCAAGGTTATCGACAGAATCCAAGAGTTGTTTCGCAAACTTTTCTAAAACGGTGTCTTTATGTTTTTCAGACTCACGTTGGATGCGTTCAACACTTTTTTGTGCTTCGTACACTGCATTTGCTGTGCGTGCTTTTTCTAGCTTTAAGTCACCTTCAAGCTGAGCAATCTGTTCTTGCAAAGATTCAACGGTAACTTCAGCTTGCTCAGTTTCAGCTTGAGCGGCTTGTTGTTCTGTTGCTTGCTCGGGTTGAAGATCTTGAGCTTCTTGGTTTTGCTCAGTCGCCATTGATTTACTCCGTTTAAATGGGTTCTTAAACATGTCAGTCCTTATAGCTATGCGTTCAAACAACATCAAAGCAAACTGCCATGCGTTTTGAATTCATGATTAATACAAGAAATCGGGGCAAGGGTAAAAAATTCAAGCGAAGTACACGATTAATTGCGATTTTTTATCTAATAAATGATAAGAAGCGGAAAAATGAAAAAAATCTACGATAAATTATGAATTTATAAATTATTGATTTGAATGGTAATCTTAAGAATAATCGGAATCGTGAATATATACGATGAATTTTAACGGTTTCTCATTCAGCTGAAGAACGAAGATAATGCCTACATTGGAAGTGACCATATCTACTGGAGAGAGGGATATGGTAACTACCACCAATTTAAAAAAATATTTTTTTATGCCGATCCCCCAAGAATCGGCATTTTTTTTGCCCAAATACTGTGCTGGTTAATATTTATACATAAAAACTCTTAATATCAGTTTTATAAAGTATTTCTCAAAATATTAATGAAACCCTATTATTGTTTTCAGATTCTATCGCTGTAGTTTCTTCTATATTTTAGAATGTGTTTTTCATGGCCTGCTTCTCTCATAAGCAGGCTTTTTTTTGTTCAAAATATTTCAAATCAATACATTAGGTAACTGAGCTGCAATTTTTGTGGCTTTTCTATTTATTTATAAATTCTGTCAGCTTACTTCAAAAGGCCGTTATTTAGTTTAAAAACACATGAATAACAATGTGCTGAGATACAGGTCTGCGCTTTATCTTTTATATACTTCGCCTTTTAAACAATTAATAAAAAATTGCATAACTTGTACTCCCGCTCGTAAAAACTACAACTCACAAGGTGAGAACTTCACAAAATAATTTCCCATGATGTCGGGGTAAAGTTGAGTTATGCGCTTTATGTATTTTACTGACTTAATTCATTAAGGAAAAAATGATGATGAAAAAAACCGGTCTTTTACTACTTGCTGTGATGGGTGTTGCTGGTCTTGCAGTGGGTTGTAGTTCGCAAGAAGCTGTGGAGTCTCCTGAAACTGCACAACAAGTCACAGGTGCAGAAGCACAAATATCGACAGAACAAACGGGTGCAGTTGTTCAAGCTGATCCTTCAGCTCAAGGGGTAGAAGTACAATCTGTACCAGCGGCACCTGCTGCACAACAGCCAACAGGTCAGGAGTAATTCAAATTTGCTGAATGAATGATATATGTCCAGTTCAGCACAAGAATAGACAGGAGATAGGATGCCTCTTCTGTCTCTTTTTTTATTCTATTTTCGTTGTTATTGATGAATTGATTTGAATGGTCGTACTTGATTCATGTGCACAAGAAAAAAAGCCCATGACGTCGTATGAGCTTTTCTATATAGATGTTGATTTTATCTGTTAACGGCGATTTTCCCAATTGTGACGTCGTTGTTCAGCAATTTTACGTTGTTGGTCAGAAACCTTTTTGATGTCTTTGTCTCGCTCTTTACGGTATTGTTCTGCACGTTTCTTACGCTCATCTGCTGCTTTATTGCGTTGCTGCTCAATACGCTGCCGTTCTTGCTGGGCTTTATGGCGGTTTTGCTCATTACGTTGGCGACGTTCATCTTCAACACGTTTACGTTGTTGTTCTGTGCGTTGACGTTCGAGTTCGTTTTTACGACGTTCCCAATCTTGCTGATTTTTACGATTTTGTTCCCACTTACGCTGCTCAAGTTGCTGTTTTTTACGTTCTAACTCAAGACGATTACGTTGTTGTTGCTGTCGTTCCCAAGCACGACGGTCTTGTTCATAACGTGAATCATAACGGCGATCAGTCCGATAATCATAACCACGGTCGTAGCGTTGATCATAACGCTGATCGTAGCGGCCATCGTAATAGCCATCTTCAGGAAATGCCACACAGCCTACAGCCAAAAAAGCTGTCGCCAAGGACAGAACAATTATTTTCTTAGCCATGGTCGGTATCCTTTATTTAAAGTGGGTTTGCAAAATCAACCCGTGAAAATTTGGTAAATTGTCAATGACAACCTGATAAAAGAAGATTAGCTTAACTACGGCTACGCTATGTATATCGATGTTTGGACTTGTATGTGAATATGGTCACATTTGACCAAAACATGTAGAAAGTATGAAGAATGATAACGAAAGGATTTGGCATGTTTGCTTTGAATGAATCATTAAAAAACTTGAAAGATAAAGGGCAGGGGACTGCTGCACGTTTGTTGGATCGTTTACCGAATTTTGCCAAAGAGAGTCTTGCGAAAAAACTCGACTATCCTTATATCTTTCCGCAGCTTGATCCGCTGGTAAAATGCATGATGGCGGCGCAACTCAAACAAGGTAAGTCTGGCTTTATAACCATGGACTATCAGAAGTCACGTAAGCAGTTTGAATTGCAAATGGAGTCGATTAAAACGAAGCCTACAGCAGTGAAATTGGTTCAAGACTTACGTCTTCCCTTACAAAGCGGCACGGTATTCGCCCGACATTATCATCCAGCACCAAATAAAAAATTACCGATGATCGTGTTTTATCATGGTGGTGGTTTTGTGGTGGGCAGTTTGGACACACATGATGAAGTTTGCCGTTTATTAGCTGTACATGCCAAAGCACAAGTGCTAAGTATTGATTATCCGTTAACACCTGAAGCGAGCCCTGCACATCTTATTCAAATTTGTGAAGATGCATTAGCATGGGCATATCAAAATCGCACCCAATTTAAAATTCTTAAAAATCGAATTGCAGTTGCCGGTGACAGTGCAGGCGGAAATATTGCCACAGTGGTTGCGCAGCGTAGTGTGAAAAAAGCTTTTGCGCCACAAGCCCAGTTATTAATTTATCCAGTAGTGGATTTTAAGAGCCGCCATCCTTCGTTCTTTGCATATAAAGATGGTTTGGTATTAACGGAACAAGATATTGATACGGTTACAGCATTATATCAACAACAGCAAGATGTAGCTTTGGATGATCCTTTAATTTCCCCTACCTATGGCAAAGTTGCAGGTATTGCACCAGCCTATATTTTGACGGCTGGGCATGACGTATTGCATGACGAGGGTGAGATTTATTCACATAAATTACGTCAGCAAGGCATTAAAGTTTTTTATGAAGAATATACGGATCAAACGCATGGTTTTGTTAATTTAACCCCTGTGTCACATCGTGCTAAAAAATATGTCATTGAGTTTAGTTCTAAATTCCGCAAATTTTGGGATAAGCGTAGCTAAGAACTTCACAAATTAAATGATCAATATAAAAGAAGGTATGGTTTCACGTGAAACCATACCTTTTATACATTTAAATAAGCTATCCATTGAAAGGTTAAATTATTTGGTTTGAATGCTCGCTTCAGGAAAGACCAAATGAAATTGAGGAACATAAAAGCTTTGTAAATAGCGCGCTTGAGAAAAGTCTGGAAACAGAGCATGGGTATTCTCCCATTCAGCATTTATTAGTTTGGATAAATGTCCACGGAACTGTGGTGAAAATTGGTAACGCCGACCTTGCCACGCTTGTCGTATTTGTAGAAGAGAAGCAGGTAGATGATGACTATTAATATAGAAAGAACGTAGACGTCTAGTTTTAGTTAAGCGAATACGCATTTCATGTTGTTGGACTTTAATGCTACATACGATTTCTTGCGCATGTTGCTGCCATTCAAATTTTGCCAACTCTTTAGGAATACCCCATAAGGCTTGTCCATGATCAACAGAAATTTGAGTAGATACATAAATTTTAGGAATCGAGCTGAGTCGGCGCTTACTCATTAAAGGATGATCCAGAATGAGCAGTTCATCATAAGGACCAACCGGGGAGTGTTTGTAGCGGACTAATAAAACTTGTACCACTCGCCCGATGGGTGAGGGCGCCAAACGAAAATCTTGTGCTGCACGTATAAAGGAAGGAGAAACCCAATAATTCAAAATAAAAGCGTCCCCATCTAAATGCCAAGGCGGTAGATGCTCAAGTGATGTATTTGTCGAAATGATCTGCGTCATCGTTTTTTCTCGTTTTAATAATAGTATGAACTACTTTTTAATCATCAAAGACTAATATACAGTCAATAACAAGTTCGACTTAATTCAGAAGAGTTAACAAATGTTAAAGAACGCTTTTATGGCAATGATAGTAGCTACGATAAGTATGAGTAGCATGGCTGCAAATACATTGGTTGAAATGAAGACCAGTCAAGGCAATATTGAGATTGAGTTATTTAATGATAAAGCGCCAATTTCTGCCAAGAACTTTGAAGCCTATGTCAAAGATAACTTCTATAACGGCACTATTTTCCATCGCGTTATTCCTGGCTTTATGATTCAAGGTGGAGGTATGGATGCCAAGATGGTTGAAAAACCCAATAAGCCAAGCATTAAAAATGAATCGTATAACGGATTGGCAAATAGCCGAGGAACATTGGCAATGGCCCGCATGAATCACCCGGATTCAGCAAGTAGCCAATTTTTTATTAATGTAGCAAACAATGACTTCCTTAATAAAAGTGCAATGAATGCTGGCTATGCTGTTTTCGGTAAAGTGACAAAAGGCATGGATGTGGTCGATAAAATCGTAAAAGTACCGACTGCAAACTACGGAATGCATCAAAATGTACCGACTACACCTGTGGTTATCCAATCGGTGACCATTAAAACAGCAGAAGTAAAGAAATAAGCTCATAAGTTTAAAAAATAATTTCACATGATATTTTTTATAAATATCATGTGTTTATTTGCGTTTTGCATTTATTTTGAACCATATTGGTGCATAAAAATAAAACAGTCGTGATTCTTGTGAGTGAAAAGCACTTGCGTGTGTAAGAAATTGCCCTATAATGACCCCCATACCGACGAGATAGACGGAAACGAACGAAGCGCGAAGCGTTGAGTTGTTAAGTTTATTGAAGTCCAGCATCTAATACTGACGAGGTATTAGAAAGATCATTAAGAGATTATGAAGAACAACTTGTGTGGATTTTTACTAGTTGATCAGTCGAAATTATTTTCATTGATTGATGGTAGAAATTACTCGAAGTTTATTTGAGAAATTAATGTCAGAAAATT
>NZ_VOYM01000029.1:0-36013 GCF_013420285.1 Acinetobacter sp. YH01019 | reverse complement strand
AAAATCCGTCGTTTACGACATTCAATTTGACCAACTTGAAGATGGCGAAATAAATCACTAATTTTATGATTCTTTCCTAAATGATTGGTGACAATAAAGTTTTTTTAACACGAATGCAGAAGTTGATCTCTTGTTCAATTAACCATGTAAACCACTGCTCACCGATAAACTCTCTGTCCGCGAACACATTCACAATACGGTCTTTACCAAAAATGGATATAAAGCGTTGAATTAAAGCAATACGCTCTTTCGTATCTGAATTTCCCCGTTTATTAAGTAATGTCCAAACGATAGGTATCGCTATTCCACGATAAACGATCGCAAGCATCAGGATATTAATATTTCGTTTTCCCCATTTCCAATTGGTTCTATCTAAAGTCAGTTGCACTTTGTCGAATGAAAACATATTGAAAATCAACTGAGAAATTTGACGATAATCAAAATACTGACCTGCAAAGAAGCGCTGCATACGTCGATAAAATGATTGTGGTAAGCACTTGATGGGCAAGGCTTTAGATGCAGAAGAAAGATTACATGTTTGCTTTAAAATAATCACAAGCATGATGAGCGCAAAGCACTTTAAATGTGACTTGTTCCATTTTAGATATTTGTTTAAGATAAGATATAGCTCATTGAGATGTGTCATAGTATTCGTCGTTAGAAAACAATTATTGTGACATTATTTCAATGAGTTATCTATTTTTGTCGTGTACAGAGAAAAAACAATTATATTCAATGACTTAATCTTATTTTTAAGATTCTATTATTTTTGAATGGTATAAACGCATTTTATATTCTGATACACAACTTGAGAATTTTGCGATCAATGTCATTTTATTTGTCTTCTTATCGAAAAATTTACTTTCCGATAAGTGGCTGATCAGCACTCAACACAAATCGCTAAAAAATACCACACCTCAAATTTATTAATAAAATTCAAAGTGTGGCATTGCTAAAATGTAAAATTAAGCTGCTTGTTCATCACGCTTAAAGACCAATTCACCTTTAAGTGAACTCTCCGCATCAAAATAATAACCATCAGTATTGAAGGATTTGATGTCTTCTGCTCGTTCAATTTTATTTTCGAGTAAATAACGCGCCATGAGTCCGCGTGCTTTTTTAGCATAGAAACTAATGACTTTATACTTTCCATTTTTTTGATCAAGGAATACAGGCTTAATAATTTCAGCTTTGATCTTCGACTCTTTCACAGACTTGTAGTATTCATCAGAGGCAATATTCACCAGAAGTTCTGATTCAGCCTGTGCCAAATCTGCATTAATGGTCTCTGTAATCGTATTACCCCAAAACTCATATAAGTTATTGCCGCGAGTATTTTTAAGTTTGGTTCCCATTTCCAAACGATAAGGCATCATTAAATCAAGCGGTCGTAATAAACCATAAAGGCCTGACAACATACGTAAATGTTTTTGAGCATAATCAATATCTTGCTTCTCTAACTGATATGCATTCAAGCCTGTATACACATCACCTTTAAAGGCAAAAATAGCTTGACGGGCATTCGCAAAATTAAATTCAGGTTGCCAATCACGGAAACGCTCTGCATTTAGAGTGGCTATTTTTTCGCTTACGCTCATTAAACTGGCAATTTCACTTGCGGATAATTTGCTAGCCACTTCAATTAATTCTTGAGAGTGATCAAGCAACCGTGGTTGGGTAAATTTTTCTGTCGGTAATGCAGTTTCATAATCCAAAGTTTTTGCAGGAGAAATTAAAGCGAGCATAAACAACCTGATTAAATTTTAATTAAATAAACTATAACAGTTGCGTTATTTCAAAGCCAATCTGTGTTTTTGATAAACATAATCTGTAAACTATGCGACTCTCCCGCTTTCACATTTTAGTCATTATGTCAGAACAACTGTTCATTCAAGGGCCTGTTGGTCAGCTTGAAATTTTTATTGATTATCCACAGGGTGAAGTGAAAGGATTCGCGGTAGTTACACACCCTCACCCACTGCAAGGTGGCACACCACAGCACAAAGTCCCTGTACTATTAGCACAAATGTTTTTAGAACGTGGCTATGTGGTTTATCGCCCTAGTTTTCGCGGTTCTGGCCAAAGTGCTGGAATACATGATGAAGGCAATGGTGAAACCAAAGACACCATGCTAGTGATTGAATATGCACGCAGCCAACATCCTAACTTGCCATTTTATGCAGGTGGTTTTAGTTTTGGTGCGAATGTAATGACAAAATGCTATGCGTTGTTACCTATCGAATTACAACCTGTACAGACCATTTTATGTGGTTTACCAACCACGACAGTTGCAGGTGTTCGTCACTATGTAACCCCTCATATTAAGGGTGATATTCTCTTTATCCATGGTGAAGAAGATAATGTAACCCTGTTGTCTGACCTCATTCAGTGGGCTAAACCTCAGCGCCATTTAATTACCGTTTTACCGGGTGCAAATCATTTCTTTACGGGTTACTTAAAACAGCTCCGTATTGCAATTTCGCGCTTTTTAGTTTGATCCCAATTTGTATCAAAATTAATAGAATAAAAAGTCAGTCTCGCTGGCTTTTTATTCTTAATTTTTAGGTATTTCAATAAATATGTAACTTTCAAACTGAATTTAAATAAGTGTTTAATTGCTTGATGGCCAAGCAAATAGAATAAAAAGACTAAAAGATATTTATAAAATGTCAGAATGAAATATTGTTTTAAATATAACTTTTCATTAAAAATACAGAAAAAAATATACAACAATAATTTTCCAAGGGGAAACATGAAATTTATCATCGCCATAATAGCCAGCATGATCATTGCATTGTTGGTTTATTACTTTAATTCAAAGTCAGAAACGCCAACAGCTATACCTGCATCCACAGTCTCTGCTGAAAGTGGTCCTAAAGCCTATTTAACTGCATCTTATAAAATGAATGTACAAGGTCGAGACTTCAACTTGAAGATGGTATATGACTTTCCAAATACGGATATATGCCAAGCTCAACTCAATAGCTCTGAATCAAGTAGCATGATTTCAACATTCAAACAGCGCTGTGACAACGATTCTGTCTGCCAAGCTGCTGAAGTTTCTTCGTGTTCAACGTTTACCGATCAAAAATACAAAGACATGCTCGATAAAAATTATCATGATACGCACTATATTCATATTAGTGATCCTAAAATCGCTAATCAGCGTGGTGTGATTGTATTTTGGGGTTTGAATGAAAGTGAAGCATCAGGCATGTGTGACCATATGAAAAAAGGCAATCGCACAATTAACCCTCTGATTATTGAATGTTTATAAAACGCTGTTCAATAAATAAAAAAAGCAGCTGATTGCTGCTTTTTTTATATCAGTTTTTAACACGTTACTTATTAATGGTTTTCCATTGAAATTCACTATAGCTTTCATTTTCCTTTAAAGTATTTTCAACCGCTTGTGCTAATTGATTCAGCAAACTTTGTTCAGTAATTCTATCTAGCCAGTCTTGATCTTCATCTGGATAAGAGGTGATTTCACAGACCAAACGACCCGCCTCGTCTTTGCCTTGGCACATGACAGAAAGTGGCAATTCATGTTGATCAACACTTACTGCAATTTGGTCACCACTTTGCGAAAGGGTTTGAAAACCATATTTCTCAAGCTTACTTGCTAAAAACTCAGCCACTTGAGTTTGAGTATCCACCGTCGTATCCGCAAGATCTTGTTCACTGTTTGCAGTAAATTGTAGTTTTCTCATTACGCTATCCAAAGGCTTTATTGTTGTATGGTTTTAGCATAAGCAATAAATACAAAACAGCCAAGCATTTGCTTGGCTGTTGTCTAACAAATATACAATTTCTGTGAAATATTTTTTATTCACTTACTGCAATTTCAAGACCTGCTTGCGTTGTAAGCTCAGTAAATGTTGGGAAACTTGTTGCAACAGTTTCTGTACCCAGAATATTAATTTCACCAGAAGTTCGTAAACCTGCCATAGAGAAGCTCATGGCAATACGGTGATCATGATGTGATTCAATTTGACCACCTGTGAAAATAGCACCCCACTCACCAGACTTACCTTTACCTTCAATGATAATGCCATCGTCAGTCGGTGTGCATTCAATACCCATAATTTTCAGGCCATCAGCCATCACTTGAATACGGTCTGACTCTTTTACGCGCAGTTCAGCTGCACCTGTTAAAATTGTTTGACCTTCCGCACATGCAGCAGCAATAAATAACGCTGGGAATTCATCAATCGCCAATGGCACTTGATCTTCTGGCATATGAATGCCTTTGAGTGTACGTGAACCACGAATACGAATGTCTGCAATTGGTTCACCGCCTGCAATACGTTCATTTTCAACCGTCAGATCAGCACCCATTTGTTTTAAAATTTCAATCACACCAGTACGTGTCGGGTTAATCCCCACCGCTTCCAGAGTGACATCCGAACCTTCGGTAATTGCTGCACCAACCATAAAGAATGCAGCTGATGAAATGTCTGATGGAACTTGAATATCAGTACCCACTAGCTTTCCACCGCCTTGCAGTGAAATACGGTTACCCTCAGTTTTCACTTCATAACCAAAAGCACGCAGCATACGCTCTGAATGGTCGCGTGTAGGTTCAGGTTCAGTCACAACTGTTTCACCTTCAGCCCATAAACCTGCCAATAAAATACCTGATTTTACTTGTGCAGATGCCATTGGCAAGTCGTAATGAATCCCCTTTAGCTTTTGACTTCCTGAAATCGAAACTGGTGGTGTACCACGTTCACCTGTAGTCTGAATTTGCGCACCCATTTCACGTAAAGGTTTTGCAATACGCTCCATTGGGCGTTTAGACAATGAAGCATCGCCCGTCATAACCGAGTCAAACTGTTGTGCAGACAACATGCCTGAAAGCAGACGCATTGAAGTACCTGAGTTACCCATATATAACGCACTTGCAGGCGCTTTTAAGCCATGCATGCCTACGCCGTGAATGGTGACTTCACCATTTTTCGGGCCTTCAATACTCACGCCCATATCACGGAAAGCTTGTAATGTTGCTAACGCGTCTTCACCTTCAAGGAAACCTGTTACATGAGTCGTTCCCTCTGCAATGGCACCAAACATGATGGAACGATGTGACACAGATTTATCACCTGGCACAGTAAATTTACCTTGGAATTTCTTAACACCTGGTAAAATTTTGAATTGCTGTGTCGTCACTTTGTTTTTCTCCATCAGTGGTTTCTTTGCGAGCATGTGATTGAAATGCTGACGTGCTGCTTGTGCATGCCCCAGCAATCCCATCAATGCTTGTGAATTTTCATCTTCAATCAGTTTACGTAGAACGGCCAATTGTCTTTCAAAGCCATCCACCGCATTTAAAATTGCCTTTTTATTAGCAAAAAAGATGTCATGCCACATATGTGGGTCGCTTGCAGCAATTCGTGAAAAATCACGAAAGCCACCAGCGGCATAACGGAAAATATCTAAATTGTCTTCTCGGTTAGCCAGCTGCTCTACCAAGTTAAATGCCATTAAATGTGGAAGATGACTGGTATGGGCCAACACTTCATCGTGTTTTTCCACATCCATACAAATCACTTCCGCTTTGGCAGCTTGCCACAATCGAATCAGTTTCTCTACTGCCCAGTCTGCACTGCTTGGTAACGGCGTCAAAATGACTTTGTGATTTACGAATAAATCAACCTTACCTGCGTGTACACCAGTATGCTCAGCGCCTGCAATTGGATGACCTGGAACAAAACCAGCTGGCAATTGCTCACCATAAACCGCTTTGGCAGCATCAACAACATTTCCCTTGGTGCTACCAACATCTGTAATAATGGTCTGTTCAGACAAATACGGTTTGATAATTTCCAAGACTTTTTGCGTTGCACGGACAGGCAATGCAAGAACAACCAGGTCTGCACCTTTGACCGCTTCAGCGGGGTCGTTATAGCCCTGCTGAATCAGACCTAAATTTTTAGCATCGTCCAAAGTTTTTTGTGAGCGTGTAGACGCCACAATTTCTTTGGCCAAGCCTTCTGCAACAATGACACGAGCCAGACTTGAGCCAATGAGCCCAAGCCCAATAAAAGCAACTTTTTCGAATAGTGGCACAGACATAACTTACGCTTTTGCCTCTAGGCCCAATACTTTAGCCAATGCAGCGAGGAATTTTGCATTTTCAGCTTCAGTGCCAATAGACACACGAAGATGTTCTGCAATACCTACAGGACGTACAATCACACCTTCTTTTAATAAAGCGTTGAATGTTTGTGCAGGATCTGCTTTTACATTTACTAAAATGAAGTTGGCACGTGAAGGTTCATAGTCTAAGCCTAAAGCCTCAAAACCTGCTTCAAGCTGAGCCATACCTGCTTTATTGACAACACGTGATTTTTCAATAAACGCTTCGTCTTTAAGTGCAGCAACCGCAGCAACCATTGCTAAATGGTTGACGTTGAACGGCTGACGAATACGATTTAAGAAGTCGGTTACTTCAACTGACGCGAGTGCAAAACCAATCCGTAGTGCAGCCAGGCCATAGCACTTAGACATGGTACGGCTCACAATTAAGTTTGCGTATTGGTCTAAGAATTTCAAGCTATTGAAGTTTTCTGGGAAATATTCCACATACGCTTCATCTAATACCACAATCACATTTGCAGGCACATTTTGCATGAATGCTTCAAATTCAGCTTCTTCAAACCAAGTCCCTGTTGGGTTATTTGGATTGGCAATGAAGATCAATTTAGTATTAGCTTTAACCGCAGCAGCCATTGCCTCTAGATCATGTGAGAAGCCTTTCGCAGGGACTTCAATTGCTTCAGCATTAATTGCTTGAGTCACCAAACTATAAACAGCAAATGCATGTTGGCTATAAACAACTGAATCATTTTCAGAAACGAATGCGCGAGCAAAAATTTCCAGAAGATCGTTTGAACCATTACCCAAAGTAATACGGTTATGCGCTACACCAAATTGTTTTTCAACTTGGTCTTTTAGAATAAAACCGCCACCATCCGGATATCGACCAATTTCAGCAAGTTCAGCAGCAACAGCTTCTTTAACTTTATCTGAACAACCCAATGGGTTTTCATTTGATGCGAGTTTGACGATATCAGTAATACCCAACTCACGCTCAAGTTCACTAATTGGTTTACCTGGTTGATAAGGCTTTAACTTTGCAATGCCTTCATTGGCTGGGACAAACGTCATTTTACACTTCCGGTTATTTCAAGTGATGAAGGTGATCAACTCCTGTTGAAGCTGATCACAGTTGTGATCTTAAAGAACAGCAATCGGATATGAACCCAATACACGAATTTCTTTTACTAACGGACGAATTTCTTCAATTGCCGCTTTCACGTTTTCTTGCTCAACATGACCTTCTAAGTCCACAAAAAATACATAAGCCCATTTTTCAGGCAATGCAGGACGGGTTTCGATACTGGTTAAGCTGATGTTGTGCTTGGCAAACGGTGCAAGAATTTCAAGTAATGCCCCTGCACGGTCATGTGCAGAAATCAACAATGAAGTTTTATCATTGCCCGATTGCGGTACTTTCTCACGGCCAATCACTAAGAAACGTGTGGTGTTTTCTGGGTTGTCTTCAATATTGCTATGCAAAATTTCTAGATTGTAGATATTCGCTGCCACTTCAGATGCAATTGCAGCAGAGTGCCATTCATTACGAATACGACGCGCAGCTTCTGCGTTTGAGCTTAAAGCCACACGTTCTACACCTGGATAATGTGCATCTAACCAACTACGGCATTGTGCTAACGTTTGTTGATGCGCATAAATTTGCTTAATGCTGTCTTTACGAGTGTTTTCAGACACCAGAAATTGGTGGTGAATACGAAGTTCAACTTCACCAATCACATTGAGATGTGAAGATTTGAAGCAATCTAGGGTATGGTTCACTACACCTTCAGATGAGTTTTCAACTGGCACAAGACCATAGTGCGCACTGCCTGCTTCTACTTCGCGGAATACTTCATCAATCGTTGGAAGTGGGCGAACAACAGCATCTTGACCAAAATGTTTTAAAACAGCCGAATGCGTATAAGTTCCGACTGGACCTAAAAACGCAATACTTTGTGGTGCTTCAAGTGCCAAACATGCCGACATGATCTCACGAAATAAACGCGCCATAGTCACATCAGATAATGGCCCTTCATTACGATCCATAACTTTACGTAAAACTTGTGCTTCACGTTCAGGACGATAAAACAGTGGATTCTCTTCAGCAGCAAATTTTGCTTTTGCAACTGCTTCTGCCAGTTTCGCACGACGGTTGATAAGTTGTTGAATCTGCATATCAACAGAGTCAATATCATCACGAATCTGAACTAAGTCAAGAGAAGTCGTAGTGTTCTGATCATCGTGGATCATTGTTATGTCGCCCTTCAAAAATATTTTGCAAACAGTATAACAATAGTTAGCTTTCAATTGTTGCGCAATACGACTTTGATTGATTCAGTCTTAAAAACATACAGTTGATTAAACCATCATCAGTTCAACTGAAGAACCAAAACAGGTAAATTGATCAACTTAGCAATTTTTGTTGAATATGAATTGAAAGAACCATCATTCGGAGAATTTGGACATTTTTAAATAAAATTTCTTAGCAAAAGTTCAAGCCAAATAATCTTTAAAACAAACCTAAGTAATCTGTGCCACATACCAGCTAAAAGACTCTACATACTGCAATAACTTGAAACGAATACAGGTGATTTAAAACAAACTGTCATTGGTCATCTTTTCAGTGATTTATGCTTTACCATCACCTAATATTTACAGACGTTGACGCATTGATAACAAATAAGACAGACATTTATCTGAATTTAGATATAGTCGTTTAGAACTAAAACAAAAATAGTCTCAAAGGATACGGTTATGCACAAAAGAATTGCTGTGTTGGTGACCTATGATTTTGAAGATGTCGAATATATTGAACCTGTAGAGGCATTCAGAGCTGCTCGACATAGTATTATCAATATCGAAGAACAGGTCGGTAAAATTGTTTATGGGATGAAACGCCAATCCCAAATCACTATTGATCAAAGCATTGATGATGCTTCCGTACATGAATTTGATGCGCTGTTTATACCGGGTGGATTTTCACCAGACAAACTGGCATTAGATGATCGCTTTTTATATTTCGTTCGTCACTTTGCTGATAGCCAAAAACCTATTCTGACCAGCTGTCATGGCCCTTTACTGTTATTAGAGGCAGGTGTCGTCAAAGGTCGACATTTGGCTAATATTCAAACACTAAATGAAGACTTATTAGAAGCAGGTGCTGTTTTATCCGATTTACCTGTCGTCAATGACTGTAATTTATATATTACCTCACGCAGCACATCGGACACCCCTAAGTTTATAGATGTGTGTTTACAAGTATTGGGGCAACCTCACCCGCCTATTCAATAATTTCCTTCTACTATTGAATAAAAAAAAGCGGAACTGAATCCGCTTTTTTTTATTCACAAGAACTAATTCTAAGTAACGATCATCTGCTGTTATTTAACGACCTAAAATACTACGTGCAACAATCTCTTTCATAATTTCGTTCGTACCACCATAGATTTGTTGGATACGTGCATCTACAAAGAAACGTGATATCGGATATTCCGTCATGTAGCCATAACCGCCAAATAACTGCAACAAATTATCGGCAACTTTCATTTGCATATCCGTAGCGAAACTCTTCAACGCAGCCGCAGTTTCAACATCAAGTTTACCTTGCATATACAATTCTACGTTTTGGTTATAAAAAGCTGCTGTTGCCAGTTCATCAATTTTTGCTTGCGCCAAAACAAAACGTGTATTTTGGAATTGACCAATTGCCTGCCCAAATGCTTGGCGTTCTTTGACATATTGTGTTGCCACATCAATTGAACCACGAATAGCGCCAATTGCAGTCGAAGCAATTGCTGTACGTTCTCGAGGAAGCTCTTGCATTAAATATGCAAAACCATGCCCTGCCTGCCCTAAAAGTTGTTCCTTTGGTACTTTGACATTGTCATAGAAAAGCTCAGATGTATCTTGTGCATGTAAGCCTATTTTGTCTAGATTCGTGCCTTTTTTAAAGCCTTCCAAATGTGTATCCACCAATAACAGCGATACACCTTTGGCACGTGCTTGAGGATCTGTTTTTGCTGCTAATACTACTAAGTCAGCATGCTGGCCATTTGAAATAAAAGTTTTTGAACCATTTAAAAGATAATGATCACCTTGCAAAATTGCACTACTGCGCATGGACTGTAAATCTGAACCTGCACCCGGTTCAGTCATCCCAATTGCGCCCACCACTTCACCGCTAACCATTTTCGGTAGCCAATATTGCTTTTGCTCTTCATTGGCAATATGCAGAATATATGGTGCTGCAATTTCAGAATGACATGAAATACCGGTAGATAGAGCACTAAAGCCAGCACGAGCAGATTCTTCCACCAACATGAGTGAATAATGTGTCGGAACGCCATAACCACCATATTCTTCAGGAACATCTACACATAAGAAACCATTTTCACCCAACGCACTCCACACAGAACGCGGCATGATGCCCTCTCGTTCCCATTGCTCATAATGTGGTGCGACCTGCTCAGCTAAAAAGCGGCGGAAATTATCACGAAATAATTCTAAATCTGCATCATACGCCAGCATATTATTGCTTCCTTGTATTTCAATTTGTTGTTTTGTTGAGCCACATCCTATTGCACTTTTAAGGTAGCGTCATGCTGAAAAACTAAAGCGTTCAAAATTATTCATCATCATTTAAGCTTAAAAAAAAGGAAGCCGAAGCTTCCTTTTATCACAGCACAATCAGCATATGCTTTTATGCATGATTTGCTTCACTTGCCATTTGCTTATCAATTTCTTCAGGGTTAGCCAAAGCATAGTCCAATTTTTCTTTGTCTAATTGACCTACCCATTTTGCAACCACCAATGTTGCTAATGAGTTACCCACAAGGTTAGTCAACGCACGCGCTTCTGACATGAAACGGTCAATACCAAGAATCAATGCCAAACCAGCAACAGGAATATGACCAACAGCAGACAATGTTGCAGCCATAACAATGAAGCCTGAACCTGTTACACCAGCAGCACCTTTAGATGAAATCAATAACACCAATAACAAGGTAATTTGGTGAGAGATATCAAGTGGTGTATTTGTTGCTTGTGCAATAAAGATCGCAGCCATGGTTAAGTAAATTGAAGTACCGTCTAAGTTAAATGAATAACCTGTTGGAATAACCAAGCCTACAACTGATTTTTCAGCGCCTGCAAGCTCAAGTTTTTTCAACATACGCGGTAGTACAGATTCAGAAGATGATGTACCCAATACAATCAATAACTCTTCACGAATCATACGAATCATTTTCAAAATACTGAAACCGCAAATACGTGCAATCGTACCCAGTACAAGGAAAATAAATAGTAGACAAGTAATATAGAAACAGATGATTAATTGACCCAATTGAGCCAATGAACCGATACCATATTTACCAATGGTAAATGCCATTGCACCGAACGCACCAATTGGCGCAAGTTTCATGATCATGTTTACGATGTTAAAGAACACGTGAGAAACTTGATCGATGAATTTCAATACAGGTTTACCTGCATCGCCCAATTTATGTAGCGCGAAACCAAATAAAATAGCGAATAACAATACTTGTAGAATTTCACCTTCAGCGAAAGCACCCACAACAGTATTCGGAATAATATTCATGAAGAAGTCGATGGTCGACTGAGATTCACCTGAAGCAACATATTTAGAAATACCTGAGGTATCTAATGTTGCAGGGTCAATGTTCATGCCTACGCCTGGTTTTGCAATGTTAATTACAAGCAAACCAATAATCAGTGCGATAGTCGAAACGATTTCAAAGTAAAGTAAAGCAACACCACCGGTTTTACCGACAGATTTCATGCTTTCCATACCCGCGATACCACTTACAACGGTACAGAAAATTACTGGAGCGATGATCATTTTGATCAAACGAATGAATGCATCACCTAAAGGTTTAAGTTGCTCACCTAAACCTGGAACATATTGCTCTGCACCATTAATAATTTGCGTACCACTTGGTGAGAAATGCCCCACTAAGATACCCGCAATAATGGCAACAATCACTTGAAAATACAGCGACTTATAAATTGGTTTTTTAGCCATGACATTACTTCACGATATATTTCTAAGCTAGAAATATTCAGTTTTTGTCTATTTTAAAAAAATAAACAGCCCAAAACTCTTTTATCCAAGTAAAAGAGCACCAAAGCATCTAGAACACTAAATACTGTAAAAAAACTAAACTGTGCACGAGTGATGAAATTGCGATCACTTCAAGACCTGACATCAAATCAGTGAATTGAACAGGAGATGAAACACATACTAAAGTAGGTTAAATTTTACCTGTTTTTTATTGGCTTGTTTTGCTGCAAATGTTAATTTGGGTTAAATAATAATCGCAACTCATTATACTATAGTCTAATAAAGCTCATTTTTAACCATAATATAAAGCTGAAAAATACCACCTATAGAAGTAAACTATCCTTAAGTCCTAGTTTTAAGCCGAATTTTTACATGAACAATAAACGAAATATCTATAAAGATTTTGAACATCCATTTGCCCAATTTGTTCGAATTGTGGGTAAAGGTAAAAATGGGGCCCGTTCACTGACTTATGATGAAGCCTATCAAGCATTCAGCATGATCTTAAAAGATGAAGTTTTAGACGTACAATTAGGCGCTTTTTTAATGTTATTGCGCGTAAAAGAAGAATCTGTAGATGAATTAACGGGTTTTGTACAAGCAACACGTGATCAACTCAGCTTTAAACCGCTTGATGTCGATTTAGATTGGTCATCCTATGCAGGCAAACGTAAACATTATCCATGGTTTTTATTGGCAGCATTAACACTTGCAAAACATGGTTATAAAATTGTGATGCATGGTGCATCTGGTCACACCATTAACCGCCTTTATACCGAAGAAGTATTAGAGTATTTGGGTTTTCCTATTTGCCAAAATGACCAAGATGTGGAACAACAACTCAAACAACGTAATTTTGCCTATATTCCACTCGAAGTCATCTCCCCAATTTTAAGTGAACTAATTTCTTTAAGGAATGTGATGGGTTTACGCTCACCAATTCATACGCTTGCGCGCTTAATTAATCCCTTTAATGCAAAAGCCACTATGCAAGCAATTTTCCACCCAGCCTACCGCAGCTCACACCAACGCGCAGCATTTCAATTGGGCTATCAAAACAGTGCTGTCATTAAAGGCGAAGGTGGTGAGTTTGAGCGCAATCCAGATGCTAAAACGTTAATCTGCGGTATTAAAGCTGGTCAATTATACGAACACGAATTGCCAAAACTTACGGACAATCGTAGTCCGATTGAGGAAGAGTTAGATCTTGCTGTATTTAAATCAGTTTGGGAAGGTCAGCAAGATCATGCTTATGGTGCAGTAGCTGTCCCTGAAACCATCGGAATTGCCTTATATACGATGGGTGTTTGTGAAAGTTATGACGAAGCAATGTTAAAGGCCAAACAACTTTGGGAAAATCGTAATTCTAAAATCTAATTTGATGATTCCACACATACCCAAAAAAATTAGGATAAAAAAAAGACACATCAGTGTCTTTTTTTCTAAGAATACTTAGACAAAACGAATTGGCTTGAACTCTGGCTCTTCAACATGTGAATCGCAATGTTCATCTTCTTCTTTCGTACCACGGTCAATATAACCGCTACGCTCTTCTTCAGGTAGATGTTTAATTTCCCAAGCATAAACTGCTTGCATGCAAATTTGACGTTGCTCTTTAGTTAAAACAACACCGTTTGGCCATTTACCGATTTCAATTGCTGTTTTAAGACGAGCCACAATTTCAGGATCGAGTACAGTCAGCATTTGTTCAATATTCATATTTAATCCTGCTTTAATAAGTCAAAATCTTGGTTCCATCCCAGTTTAGTCCGACATGCCATATAGAAGTCATAACCAGGTGGATGCAATAAATTCAGCTTAAATGGATGTTTGCGAATATGTAAAGTATCGCCTACACCCATTGAGACACTATGTTGACCGTCTGCACTCACCATTGGCAGTACACGGTTTTCACGAATGACAAGTTTAATTTCACTTTGTCCGCCCACAACAATCGGACGTGATGACAAGGTATGTGGATGCATTGGTACCAGTGCAATAGCATCCATACTTGGATGAACAATCGGTCCACCACCTGAAAGCGCATAAGCCGTAGAACCAGTTGGGGTTGAAACAATCAATCCATCACTGTGCTGGCGATACACATATTGACCATCAATATTCAGTTCAAAATCGATCATGTGCACAGATTTACCTGAGTGCAACACAATATCATTCAATGCAATCGCATTATAAATCGATTCACCTTTGGAGCGAACTTCCATCTCCAATAAAAAGCGTCGATCTAGTTGGAATTCACCTTTTAATACCTGATCTAACTTAAAGATGACTTCTGTCGGCTTGATATCGGTTAAGAAACCTAAACGACCACGGTTTACACCAATCACTGGCGTATTATATTTCACCAATGCACGTGCAGCGTGGAGTAATGAGCCATCACCACCAACCACAATCACTAAATCGACCACTTCACCCAATAATGCGCGGCTGACCGTTTGTGTATTGGCATAAGGAACCAATTGTGCTGTTTGCGTATCAAATACAGGATGTAATCCTAAACTTAAAAGATGATCATGAATCAGACATAAGGTTTCGATTACCGAAGATTTGTCTGGACGACCAATCAACCCAATGTTTCGAAATGATTTATGTGAAATTTGCACCTGCGCCATAGCTCCGCTTCGCCTCAGCCTTATCATATCATTAACACTTATGATTTAAAAAAACTTTAAAGTTCCATTGTTAATGCTTTTCTTCTCATATTTTGCATACATATAACAGTTTAAATATTGCAAAATACTGAAAAGCTTCGCATGATTAGCAAAATTTCTCAGGGTCTTATCAGTATTTATGAAGTCTGAACGTGGCATAGGCTTAATTGCACTTATTTTTTCGCTGCTGGTTATCGGCGGATTTTTAGTGTTCAGCATTTATCTCATTCGTCTTGATAATATCGTACGGGATAAATTTGAAGGACAACGTTGGGACATTCCAGCTAAGGTATTCGCTCGTCCTTTAGAAATTTATACCAATGCCCCTGTGAGCCAAGCTGATTTGAACGAAGAACTCAAACTATTGGGTTATAAATCACAAGACAGCTATGCCAAAACGGGCAATTATGTTACTTCTGGGAATGTGACCTATATTCATACCCGAGGTTTTGACTTTGGTGATAGTGTCGACCCTGAACAAGTTCTTAAAATTACTTTTGGTGCAGACCAAATTACCGAGGTGAGTGCAACTAAACCTTCTAGTAGTGGTATTGCACGTTTAGAACCCATGCTGATTGGCGGTATTTTCCCGCAGCACAACGAAGACCGTGTATTGATTAAATTGGATAAAGTGCCAAAACCTTTAATCCAAGCTCTAATCGCAACGGAAGACCGTAATTTCTATCAGCACCATGGTATTTCATTCCGTGGTACAGCGCGTGCAATTGTAAGTAATGTGACTGGTGGTAAGCGTCAAGGTGGTTCGACACTAACGCAACAGTTGGTGAAAAACTTCTATTTATCTCCTGAAAAGACCATCAAACGTAAAGCCAATGAAGCCTTAATGGCAATGTTAATTGAGCTACATTACGACAAAGATGAAATTTTAGAAGCTTACTTAAATGAAGTGAACTTAGGCCAGAACGGTAACTATTCTATTAATGGGTATGGTCTAGCTTCACAGTTCTATTTTGGTTTACCTCTTCGTGAACTCAATATTGCACAACAAGCTTATTTGGTTGGCTTAGTTCAAGGCCCTACCCTATATAATCCATGGAAAAACCCTGAACTTGCAACCAAACGTCGCAACATCGTATTGAATAATATGGTGGTCATGGGCTACTTAACTCAGGAACAATATGAAACTGAGTCTGCACGTCCTTTAAATGTTATTTCAAAACCAACACTTGGCCCTTCTCGCTTCCCTGACTTTATGGATATTGTACGTCGTCAACTACGTACCGAATATCAAGAAAGTGATTTGACCAATCAAGGTTTGCGTATTTTCACCACTATGGATCCAATTGCACAAACTCATGTACAGGATGCCTTTAAAGCCTCAGTACAACGTTTAAGTAATGCCAATCCTGCACGGTTAAAAGACTTGCAAGGTGCGGTATTGGTGTCACATCCTGAAAATGGTGAATTGGTCGCTGCTGTCGGTTCTACCCAAGATTTTACTGGCTTCAACCGAACGATGGATGCCAAACGCCAAGTGGGCTCACTGCTAAAACCCGTTATCTACTTAAGCGCAATTGAATCAAATCGCTATAACTGGGCAAGTCAAATTGAAGACAGCCCGATTAGCGTACAAAGTGATGGTAAAGCATGGACACCGAAAAACTACAGTGGCGGCGCACATGGTGTCGTGCCAATGGTTGATGCGCTCGCTAATTCTTATAACCTTTCAGCCGTGCGCTTAGGTCAAGAATTTGGGATGTCGACGTTCATCAATCATTTGAAAAAGTTTGGTGTGACTTCGAATATTCCGAATTACCCATCTATTTACTTAGGTGCCATTGATATGTCACCTATGGAAGTCATGAGTATTTATGGCAACTTCGCTACTGGTGGTTTTAAATACCCAACCAAAGCTATTCGCTCGGTTGTGGACTCGAACGGTCGAATGTTAGATCGTTATAGTTTAACGGTTCAACCAACCATTGCTCCTGATTCAGCCTTTATTTTGAACTATGGCTTACAACAAGTAATGAGTGCCGGTACAGGTCGTTCTGCTTATGCCTCACTTCCAACTTCACTTAAACTTGCCGGTAAATCAGGAACAACCAACGACACCCGTGACTCATGGTTTGTAGGCTACTCAGGTAATTACCTCAGTGTGGTTTGGTTAGGCTTAGATAATAACAAAGTAACAGGCTTAACTGGTTCATCAGGCGCTCTGCCAGTATGGACCAATGTTATGAAGCAATTGCGTCAAAAACCAGTTAATTTACGACAACCAGACAGCGTGCAATGGCAGTGGCTAGATCGTTATTCAGGTAATTTATCTGCTCAACATTGTACAGGTGCGATATACATTCCACTATCGCGCAACTCGATACCAAACCAAGCAACTGCATGTGGTTCTACACAATATGAAGTAGAACCTTACACAGTTAACACTGAAGAAACACAGCCTGTAAATGAGCAAGATGATAGTTTAGGCGACTACATTCGTGAAAGTGAATCCGAGTCTAATCAGGGTACAACTGATCAACCTCGTATTATCTCAAGTGGAGAGTATGCAAATTAATTTACGTCATTCAAATGCATTTTTAACCCTGTTGCTCCCTAGCATGCTGGTTATGACACTTGCAGGCTGTCAGACCCTTCCGCAGGCACAATTAGACCCCAAACCGTCAATAAACCAGCCTGAAAAAAAAGTGGATATCCATGAGCCATCAGGCGTTATTATTACACCTTATGACCATCCTGAAATTAAACGCCAACGTATCATTATTCCTGAACAAAAAACTCAAGTTCAAGAATTTGACGATGGTCGTGATTTACCTGCGTTTAAAAAACTAATTCAAAATACCCAAACAGCTTACACCAATGGCAAATGGAATGAAGCTGAAGCAGCGGCAACGCAAGCACAACGCCTTGCCCCCCAATCTGCCGAAACATTTTTATATTTAGGCATGATTGCCAATCACAAAAACCAACCTGCTAATGCTGAAGCATTAGCGCTCCGTGGTTTGAGTTATGCGCAAAGCAATGCTATGAAAAAACAATTATGGAATGTGGTTCTCAAAGCAGGTCAAATACAAAAGAAAACGGCAACCATTAGCAAAGCACAAAACGCGTTAAAAACACTTTAAATAAATCCATAAAAAAGCCTCGTGATCATCGAGGCTTTTTTATTACACTACAAACCCATTTACTTACTTATTAATAGTAACAATCAAAAGCATAGTATGAGATTCGATAGATTTTATTTATGAATACTTCATATTTCGAAACTGAGCATTTAAAACACTATCTATCTCGTTATCTATTTAAAATGGATAGACATTACAAGAAACGAATGCCTGCAATACCATATGCATGGTGTTGCTGAGCAGTCTCGATTACATCCAATGACATGCCGCCTAAGGCAAATACTGGGATATCCAACGATCCTGCAATCTCTGTAAATTTGTCCCAGCCCAACGCTTTCGCATCTGGATGTGTTGCGGTTACAAATACCGGACTGAGTAATACCGCATCACACCCTATTTTTTGGGCATATTGAGCCGACACTACATCATGACAGGCGGCAATATATCGTTTACTTATGATTAAATCCTTCGCCGTCATCTGCATGAGTTGCTGCTGTTTAATATGAATAGTTGAAATCTGAGCCTGAGTTTCGACATTTAACAACTTATATAGTTCAATATTTACAATTAACTGTGCAAGTGACTTAGCTTCAAGTTGATTGAGAAATTCGGCATTCTTTTCAGTTGCTTCGACGCGCCAGTAATATAAATAATCAGGCAACAAAGAAATTGAACTTTCTAAGTGATCAATAATTTTTATTTTTTCTGCCCAAACCAAGCGGTTTATAATTGACTGATTAGCTTTAGGGAAATTTAAATTAAGCAACTGTTGACGCGTATACCAGGCCCAAGGTGGTTGAATTTCATTGAGCAATTCATTAGGCACCACCGCATGAAATAAATGTAATTTCACCACAATATCATCATATTCATGCTGAATATAATCAAAAGCATGCCAGTCTTGAATTCCGACGCCGACCTCTTCAAAGATTTCTCGGCGACAAGCTGCTAAAGGAGTTTCTCCCTGTTCAACTTTCCCTCCAGGGAATTCATGTTTATTGCCCTGATGCTGTTTTGCTTCACGCCAACCGACCAGTACTTTATCTTGATGTAATAAAATTGCGATAGCGACATCTAATTGTGGTTTAGACATGATCCCTGCTCTGTACCATTTGATGCCCAAGTGTAAGCAAATTTAACTTTTTTATAAATTAATAAAAATAACGTTGACAGCTCTATTCGATAATGATTATCATTTAAACCATTCAGAAATACACCACGGAGTCGACGGAATGAACGCACCATTTAGCTTTTTTACACGCACTAACGAAACACACCATTCACTACCAATGCTGCACTCAAATAACCTATTTGCATTGGGTCGTGAAATTCGCATTATGCATGCGGGTGAAGAATATCGCTTACGCTTAACACGTAATAACCGACTTATTCTGACCAAATAATTTTCAGATAAAAATAATAATTATCAGCGCAATAAAAATAATCGTGGAAACAAGCAGCATGTTACGCCATGCTGCTTTTTAATTTTTCAGTGAAAGAAATATCCATTCAATCCATTTGCACATTATCAGTAAAGATCCAATTTAATTTTTCGGCAATCTAATTTGAATCTTTAGCCCCCCAAGTTTTGATACGGCTATGTCCAGTGTCCCTTGATGCAATTGAATAATTTTTTGCGCAATAGAAACACCTAATCCAGAACCTTCGGTTTTATTACCGAGTATTCGATAAAAGCGCTCACCAATACGCTGAATTTCCTGTTCAGTTAAGCCCAGTCCTGTATTTTCAATTTGCCAAATCACGGTTTTTAGCTCATCTATAAAATCAATCTGAACCATGCCCTGCTCGGGTGTATAACGTATCGCGTTATCAATCAAATTACGAATGCAGGTGTAGATCAACTCACTATTCATATTGATATGCAAAGGAAAGGTATTCATTTTCCAATGTGTACCTTTTTCATCGGCAAAGGGTTGTAAAGCTTCAAACGCCTGTAAAGTCACTTGCTGCAAATCTGCCTTTTGCTTTTCCACTTGAGCTGTATCTGTCGGATCTAAACGAGCGAGTATTAATAGATTTTCTAAAACACGTGTTCCGCGAGTCACATCTTTTTGAATGACCTCTAAATCTTGTTGTATGTCTGGATATCTTCTTTTTAATACTTGCAGACGCATCTGTATTGCAGAAAGTGGTGAACGTAACTCATGTGAAGCATCCGCCGTAAATCGCTGCTCCGCTTGTAAGGATAATTCTAGCCGCTGGAGTAAATAATTAAGCTGTGTTTGGATAGGAGCAAGTTCGTCTAAAATAGGATGAGGTAATTTAATAGGTGCTAAGTCATCAGCGCTTTTTTGTGCAATTTTGGCTGAAAAAATATTTAGTACTTTTAGCTGGCGTTTAATATAAATATGTAAAAGTAGCCACTGTATTAACCATACAATCAGTAGAATACCTGCGTATCCCATAACACTTTGTAAGGTTTCCAGCACACGCTTTTCAATCGGCTGAATAATTTGTACCGTTAAACCATCATCCTGCTGTTGATAACTACGCCACAATTGTCCATCAGACCATACAAAATGATGTCCATTTTCGATAGCCATAGCAGTTGTGTTCACTTCTTCATTTTTTTCAGATTGTGTTAAAAGATCTGAACCACGAAAAAGTTGATAATGCATGTCGAACTCTTCACTGAGTTCATCTATTTGCTTACCATTTACTTGTGTTAAATCTGTTGCAATAAGCATATCGGCAACTTCATCCATCAGTTCATCATGGACACTCATTACATGGTATAAGCCAAAACCAACCATCAAAAACAATGAAATCAGTCCTGCCCAAATTGCACTGAGCAGAGAAGTTTTTATCAGTTGCTTTTGTAATGATACGCTTTGCTTTGCAGCCATAATTTAACTAGATTCCGGTAAATTCATGCGATATCCCAAGCCACGTACTGTTTTAATATAGTGGCTGCCAATTTTCTTTCTTAATTGATAAATAAAAACTTCGATGGCATTGCTTTCAATTTCATCGCCCCATGCATAAAGCGATTCTTCTAGCTGCTCACGGGTCATAATATGTTCAGGATGCAGCATCATTTTATGCAGTATTTGATACTCTCTTGAGGTTAAGGCAATTAACTCATTATTTTTATGTAATGTCTTCGCCTGTGTATCTAAGGTTAATTCAGCAAAATTCAGATGATTATCAGCTTGTTGATGTTGTACACGTAACTGCGCCCTCACTCGAGCAGAAAGCTCTTCCAAACTAAAGGGCTTAACTAAATAATCATGTGCTCCTAAATCTAATCCCTCGACCCGATCTGCAATACTGTCACGTGCAGTAATAAAAATAACCGGTGTTAGTGGATACACTTGTCTGAGTCGTCTTAATATTTCTTCACCCGTAGCTTTCGGCAAACCACGATCCAGCAATACACAGTCATAAGCATGTTGTTCAATGGCCAATAAGGCATGGTCGCCACGTTCAACCCAATCAACACTATAACCATCCATTTCTAGCCAGGTTTTAATACTGTCTGCCTGTGAAGCATCATCTTCTGCTAAAAGTATACGCATTCAGCTCCCTCTTTGAGTAGTTGACTTAGTTTGAGTGTAACGAAAAATCGATTTATTAAAAAAGAATTCAATAAAAAAACCACACCGAATGATGTGGTTTTTTCAATATTCAAATAAAGTATTTGAATAGTTTTAGAACTTCACATGATCGACATCAATTTCCACATGTTTTGTAGGTTTATGATCAATGTCTATTTCACCAATTAATGTGACGGGTGTTTTTGCTGAAATAGGCTTGCCTTGCCAAAGCTCATTATCAATTTCGACCGTAACACTGCCGGTTTTATCTTGGAATTGATATTTCTCATCACCCAAAGATTTCACTACATAGCCATGAAGTTGTACTTTTGTGTCATCTTTTTGAGTGAGTGCTTGTTTAACACTGGTTGTTTTCAGCGGTGTCACAGCAGTGTGATTCACAGCCGTATTTGCCATTGCAACTGAAGTTAAAGTTGCCAAACTTAAACCTAATGCTACAGATTTCATCTTATTCATCGTCTTCTCTCTATGACTTGCTCTGTTTCGATATAAGTATTAAAACAAAGCAAGATGAGCCGAATCTTAAGATAAATATATTGAGTATTGATGCTTAAAATTTAGCTCTACGTACTAAACAACGATCATTTAATTTAGAGGGACGACACGCAGGACTTCTTCTAATGTAGTCACACCTGCTAAGACTTTACGTGCACCTGCAATACGCAATGGCTCAATCTGTTCCTTACGCGCTTGCTGGCGCAGTTGATTTAGTGTGGCATTTGCACCAATCAGCTGTTTAGTTTCCAAACTCAGTGGCATAAATTCATAGATTCCGACACGCCCCTTATAACCTGTCTGACGGCATTCATCACAACCTACTGCTTCATAGACAAAATTAGGCATTTCTAAGTTATAGTCAAATGTAAGGTGCTTCCATTCTTGCTCATTAATAAAGGTTTCACGTTTACAGTGCGGACACAACTGACGTACTAAACGCTGTGCTAATACACCTAATATCGTTGCAGCCGTTAAGAAGGGTTGAATGCCTAAATCATGCAAACGCGTCAAACTTGATGGCGCATCATTCGTATGTAGCGTTGAAAGTACTAAATGCCCTGTGAGCGCCGCTTGAATCGCCATATTTGCCGTATCATGGTCACGAATTTCTCCAACCATAATAATATCAGGGTCTTGTCGCATGAGAGCACGAACACCATCTGCAAAACCTAGGTCAATGCCTGTATTAACTTGCATTTGGTTAAAGCTAGGTTCTAACATCTCAATCGGGTCTTCAATGGTACAAACATTGACTTCTTCAGTCGCCAATTGCTTTAACGATGAATATAAGGTGGTGGTCTTACCCGAACCCGTAGGCCCTGTCACTAAAATAATGCCGTGACTATGACTGGTTAATGTATTCCAATCATCTAACAAGCGACCATCGAAGCCAAGTTGTTGAAAGCTTCTAACTAAAACCTCTGGATCAAAAATACGCATGACCAGCTTCTCGCCAAAAGCAGTTGGCAAAGTTGAAAGACGAAGTTCTGTTTCTTGTCCTTTAGGTGTTCGTGTTTTGAGTCGACCATCTTGCGGTTTACGTTTTTCAGCAACGTTCATACGTCCTAAAATTTTGATTCGTGATACCACGGCAGTGAGTGTATTCGCGGGCATGTTATAAATGGTATGCAGCACCCCATCAATACGGAATCGGACTTTACCGGTGTCTTTACGTGGTTCTAAATGTATATCACTTGCACCTTGTTCAAAGGCAAATTGCAGCACCCAATCGACCAGTTTGACAATGTGCTGATCATTGGCATCTGGATTTTGTGTATCACCTAATTGCAGTAGGGCTTCGACCCCTTTATTTTCACGATCATAACTCGATGATTTTTGCGAATTACTCACCGCACGACTGACTTGATAATATTCGACCAAGTAGCGTTGCAATTGATCTGGGCTTAAAAGGACACGTTGAATTTTACGTGGTAGAACACTTCGCTCTAAGTTAGCAACCCATTCACTTTTATAAGGTTGATCTGTAGCAATCAGGACATGTTCATTTTGCAGTTCTACAGCTAAAATTCGGTTGCGTACTGCAAACTCCTGTGACATTACACTGGTCAATGCTGCAACATCGGCTTTTAAAGGATCAATAATATAAAAAGGTAATCCTGCTTTTTCTGCCAACCACTGACACAGTCGGTTCAAGGTTAATGTGGTTTGAGGATGACTTTGATCGACTAAATTAAAATTGGCAATCCATTGTAAAGGATGCCATTTCAACTGTTCACGTTGACGATGTGTGGTTTGCACCAACATGCGCTCACGTTCAGTAATTTTATTTTCTTTTAGAAGTTGTTCTAGACACCATGTTGTGTCTATATCAAAGTCGAATTTCATTATTGTGTCCCCAAAGCTAGAGTTACTATAGCAGAAAACCTAAAAGCTTAAGACTTTTATAATACCCCATTAATTACTTGAAAATTACACAAGTCACTAATCTTTATAAATTTTATTTATAATATTTAAGCTTTTATTAGCACTTATTAATATCAAAACAAACAACCAATAAGAAGATTAACTATGAACATAAAAATACTGGCTTTATGTATAACCACTTCTTTAACTTTAGCTGCTTGTGGTGGTAGCGGTAGTAGTAAGAATGAGAATAGCTCTAGCAATTCATCTGAAAATACAACAGGTCATACACCTGGAAATAATAATGCCAATACACCTGATAACAACTCAGGTAATACAAACCCTCCAACAGGAAATACTGAAAATAGTACAGTTACTACCTATGCTGCCTACTACTACCCTGGCATAGGGACTAATGTCGCTAAAGAAACGATTAAGATCGTTGGCAATACACTCTATTCCGACCGTACTGGAAATGTTGCTCTTATTCCCCAAATCGCAGACCATTATTTAACAAAAGATCATCACTATGATATTCCAAGTGAAAAAACCCAATACGGATATGAAATTGGTACTGTTCAGCGACTTAATAATCAATGGATTCAAACACCATATTCTTCAAAAAACTATAATCAATTAACGATTACTGATACTGTTAAAAATATTCAATTAGATGGAAAGTTATTAGCAGAATATATTAGACTTCTTTCATAAGTCATTTTTTACTCAATTCCATGTTATAGATTCCAGCAATTAAATTGAATCTTAAACCCAGTCTTTTTCCTCGATTACGATATCGCTCGGCAAGTATTTTGAAGGTTTTTAAACTGCCAAATACATGCTCAATCCCAATTCTTCTTTTGTTGATTTCTTGATTATAGATTTTTAGCTCAGGATTCAATTTACAGCGCTTTTTTGCTTTTAATGGTAACAAGCTATTTGGATACACTGCGTAAATCCCTTGATAGCCTTTATCTGCAAGGATAAAGGCACCTGCCGGAATCTGATGCAAGTTTCGTTTGAAGAGCTCGAAATCATGTACTGCACCACGACTCGTGCATAAACTCAGAACTTGCTGAGTTCTATAATGGATAATGGCTTGAACTTTAAAAGTATGTGTCTTCTTCTTTCCACTATAGCTTTTCTTCTGTTTTTTTAGGTCTTTGTATTGGAATTTCTGTGGCATCTACGATCACCACATTCCAGTCAATACCTTCGCCCTCAGGCAAATGCTTCGGTAAATTAAATAGATTAGACTTGATCAGGCAGTCCTCTACATGACGGACAATTCTTGAAGCAGTAGGCTCTGACACACCATAACTTGTTGCAACATGGAATAAGGTTCGGTATTCACGCCAATAACTTAAGCACAGAAGGATTTGATCTTCTATGCTCAATTTAGTTGGTCTACCTTTAGCAGGAACATGCATTTTCAGTTGTTCAACCATTAAATCAAAGGTTGACCATGAGATGCCTGTGTATCGCTTAAACTGTGTTTCAGAAAGCTTCTTTGAATCGATGTATTTCATCCGCAGATTATGCATGAATATTTCAGATTATTTGGTACAGATAATCAGCAAAAGATTGATCGTTTTTTGATTTATGAAAGAGATCTATTGACAACGATTTCTTCCAATATCAGCAAAGCAGTTATATGGCTTTATTTAAAGATGCCAAATTTGGTCGTGGTGCTGAATGCATAAAAATTGAATCATCTACGGCTTCTGAAGAATATGTAACAACCCCATTTTATTACATTAGTAGCTATACTTCAGTTAAAGATTATTACGGAGGAAGACCTACTCAAGAAAAGCTTTTCGCAGGTTTTAAAGTTCATCTAAATGCCGACCCCCTTGTAGATGAAGATCAAGATGCACTTATTGAGTTAGATGGCAAATTTTATGCAGGAGATCTTAATAAAGCAGGGAAAAACTATGAATCTGATCCGAATGTAAACGAATGTAGTCTCTTTAACGAAGAAGCTCAGAAATCAATAGATGCAATTATCGAAAAATATAAACAATAATATTCAAAAGGAGCTTTCGAGCTCCTTTCTCAACTAAATTGAATAATCAAAATATTTATCCCATTCACTTTAAACTTCACATCAAAATCAGCAAACTTCATCCCATAAATACGCTTTTCATCCTCCTGATATGCAGGACGAGGATCTAAAGCTAATACTTGCTCCAACTCCCCTACCAATTGTGGTATAAAACTGCCCAGCTTGATTAATTGCTGTTTTTGTTGTTCGGCTTGTTCTGACCAGATTACTGTTTTTCTCACGGGTTCTTGCTGTGCATAGCTACTGTTCGCGCCTACAATTGCATCTGAGTATTGAATATAAGGCTTAATATCTAAAATTGGTGTACCGTCCAATAAATCACTACCTGTGACATAAAGGTGAACGGCTTTACCCACTTTTTTGACTTCTTTAAATTGCACAACAGACAGCCCCATAGGTGATGGACGATACATACTCCGTGTCGCAAATACCCCGATTTTTTTATTGCCTCCTAAGCGTGGTGGACGAACTTGAGGTCGGAACTTATTTGATTCGACATTCTTATTGTCATGAAATTGCCAGATCAGCCAAAGATGACTGAAATCATCAATTCCCTCGAAAGCCAATAAATCGTTATAAGGTTCCACCATTTCAATATAAGATTCGACTTGAACCAAATTCGGCTGACGTGGAATACCAAATTTTTCTCGGTAGGGAGATTTCATATACCCGATAATTGGCATTTTAAGCTCAGTCATAATCACTTTTTCTGATAAGTTCAATTAAATATATTCAGTTTATCGAGAATGATTTTAGATTAGAATAGTAAGCTGTTCTAATTTGATAATTTTATTGAGACCTTTAATGGCTGCTTTTAACGTCGAAAAGATTACTCACGTCCACCATTGGAATGACACTTTATTCTCTTTTAAAACCACTCGCGATACAGCGTTACGTTTTAAAAACGGTCAATTTGTGATGATCGGCCTAGAAGTAAATGGTAAGCCTTTAATGCGCGCTTATTCTATTGCAAGCGCAAACTATGAAGAAGAATTAGAGTTTTTCTCTATTAAAGTTCCAGATGGTCCTTTAACGTCTATTTTACAAAAGGTAAAAGTTGGCGATGAAATTTTAGTGTCTAAAAAACCTACAGGTACTTTAGTTCTAGATGATTTAAACCCTGGTAAAAACTTATACCTACTTTCTTCAGGCACAGGTCTTGCACCTTTTCTTTCGGTGATTCGTGACCCTGAAACTTACGAACGTTTTGAAAAAATCATCGTTGTACATGGTACACGTTTCATTTCTGAATTGGCTTACCAAGATTTAATTTTGGATGAAATTCCTAACCACGAATTCTTTGGTGAATTAGGCGCGAAAGAAAAGTTAGTTTACTATCCAACAGTTACGCGTGAAGAATTCCATACTCAAGGTCGTGTAACAACTGCAATTGAATCTGGTCAACTTTTCGAAAAAATCGGTCTTCCACGTTTCAACCCTGAAACTGATCGTGCAATGCTTTGCGGTTCACCTGCATTCCTAGACGACGTTGCTGCACTACTTGACCACCACGGTCTGAAAGAATCGCCTAAGATGGGTGTTTTGGGTGACTACGTGATCGAACGTGCATTTGTTGAAAAATAATTAGTTTGAATCAGATAAAACGAGGCTTTTGCCTCGTTTTTTATTACTGCTAATTCATCCCACTTGGTATTTTAAATTTGGCATATAGAATCGCTTTCTAAGGGTTTCTCTTCAGGTTCTTTTTGTATCTGTTCATATATAGATCCAAGTTTTTTATCAGTTCTACGTCCTTTCCAACTACGATTAGGCTCATATACAGTTCGCTGTCTAAAATAACTAAACGGCTCTACATTTGCCACAAACCCATATTTAGAGTCATGTATATAATTTGAATAAAAATCTACAGCTTCTTGAGAGACGTCTTTTTCCCAACTTTCCAATTCCCACTCATCAATATGCACAAGCATTTCATACAGTTTAAAAGCAGGATAAAATATTCTAAAAAGGTGTTTTACACCCGTAATATTTGACTGATTAAATGTAGTATAGTTCTTTGTCCACTTAATACGTTCAACTTCAGTTGCCATATCAGCAGGTCCGGTTGGAAACTCGAAACCACCCTCCTCCCTAGAAATTTGGCTAACTGAACGCGAAGCATTTGCTTGCTCAATATCACCATTAATTAAATGTTTTTGTCTTCTTCGGTGTAACGTTCCATAAGAGCCATAATATAATTTCATGTAATTTTGGATATCATGTTCTGTAACACCAGTAGAAGCACCTACTTCTTTTTTAACTGAATTAAATAATTGTTGTGTTTCTTCATTAATCTTGAATTCTTTTTCAAATAGTTCTTTATGTTCGCTTTCTAATTTTAAATAGTCAAAAATTTTTACATTCGCTGATACTGCAGCTTCCATCATATGTTTTAAAGGTATTCTTGCAAAATTATTATCTACACTTTGTGAATTTGGCTGATAACCGCCTCCAACATCTGAGTGCATACCAGGATAAACTATTTCTTTCCACGTATTTGGATTGGCTAATTTCCCATCTTTACGTATTAAATCAACAGGAAAAGAAAATCTTAATTCATTACCTGCAACCAAATGCAAGCAATTTTTAACCCTAGGATCAACTACCATATCCCGTCCCCTAAAGCTCAACTTATTCGGCATATTCGTAGCTGGTAAACCAAATGAAGCTACAGTATCAAACAATCCAAGAAATTGAATATCCAAAGGTATTTTTTCAGATTGTCCTGCTAGACTGTAGTTTAAACTTAAATCTTTACTTTCGTTATTCCAAATCATTTCATTAGAGAACACTCGTGCCAATGCAGCACCGCGGGAAAAACCAAAAATTGATAGATTGATTTTTTTAATTAATCGATGCTGGTTTAAATTAGCTTCGATTTTTGCTTCAGCTTCAATTTTACGTTCCTCAACTTGTGGCTTAAGAATCGCTTCAGCTTGTTCAATTTTAAGTTTTAAAACGTTGGTTAACGTTTCACTAATCTGGTCTTCACCATATTCTAAGCGCCTAGATCCGCCAACTCCAGTAGCGCCACCAGTAGGAAATGTATCTTGAGAATTTGCTATTTGTTTGTCAATCCAATTATTAATCTCTCCATTAAATGGAGTTCCAACACCTGAAATGTAAATTGGATGACTTAACTGTATAGGTGTTTTTAGAGAACGCATTTCAAAGTTACTATAAGAAATAGCATTACGCCATAGTTTTGCAGGATTAGCTAACTTGGCAATTTTTTCATCATTCTCTAAATTATTTCCAGTTCCATCAAAAAAAACTGAAATATTAACTACATCAGAACAATCCTGTTTAGCATTAGGACTCTGATTAGCAATATCATGATTACTATTCTTTATTTTCTGTAATTCATTAAACATAGTCTTCTCTTATTTTTTTTCTTTTGCATTCAATTCATCAATTATTTTTGCTCTCCACTCTAAACCTTTTTTAGTAGCACGAGGCAATTCATTTGATAAGGTAATCTCTACACTATCATCCGGATATAAATGCACTGCTAAGTATTTTTTACCTTTTATTTCTTCAGAAGTTAATATAGGAACATTGATTGCTGTATGTTTGCGGGAACTATTTGTTTCACCCCATTTAACAAATTGTGACCCAGTTAAAACTGCTGACCTTTTCGTTCCACTACCAAACCCACCTCCTAATTCTTCTTGATTTAATTCAACGATATAGGGGATATAATTGGTATCGTAACCATAAGATGTTGTAGTCAAAACATATGTTTTTGTGGAGCCTGTACTACACCCAACTAGACCCATCATTATAGTAATCGGCAGCATTACAATTTTTTTTAAAACATTCATTAACTTACCCTTAATTTTAAATATACAATTTTTAAATTAGTAATTTATTACTATTCATAGTATTTAAATCACTATAAATGCACTAGCTCAGCTGCATCAAATCTTCAATTTCTTCCATTGCCTGATCCATATTGATGATTTTATTTTTTACTTTTAAAAGAACACTTTGCAAAAACATATCACTTTCAAACTTATCTTTATAAATCAATGTCAAACATATAAAATTTAAAATATCTCTAGTGCCATTTAGCGAACATTCTCTAGCCTTTTTAAGCATTTCAATAACATATAAATACAAGTCCCAATTATTGAATGACTTTATCAAAAACGGATTATTTAATTTTAAATGGCTTTGTTGCATAAACATTCAAAAGCTGAGTTCTCCCCAATCCATTCAAATTTAAGACACAACTTGGGTGCGAGGTCTACCTAATTCCGTAAATCTATTCAGAACTGCCACACGCGCATGAATTTCATTGACCTGACTTTGAAAATGTCTTGCCGTCAGCCTATCACCTAATAATTTGATGCAATGCATCTTGGTTTCCACCAAACTACGACGGTGATAACCCGACCATTTTTTCCATAGGGTTCTGCCTAAATGTTTAACCGTTTGAAGTAACTCATTTCGTTCTATTGAACTTATTTTAGAATCTTTCCAGGGCTTGGCATTCTTTCTGGGTGGAATTACTGCATGTGCTTGACGATCTGAAATCACTTTTCTGCAGCACTTCGTGTCGTACGCGCCATCGGTATAGACAGAATCTATTCGCTCATCTAGTGGAATTTGATCCAGTAAATCACCTAGTACTTGTGAATCACTGACATTATTTGTAGTAAGCTGAACGGCACGTATTTGCAGTGTTTCAGCATCTATACCAATATGCAGTTTACGCCATTGCCGACGGTATTCAGGCTGATGTTTTTTACGCTTCCATTCGCCTTCACCTAAAAACTTTAAACCCGTAGAGTCGACAAGTAGGTGTAACCCATCATGACTTTTCTGATAGCTTATCGCAATATCAATATGCTTTTGTCGTCTACAAAGGGTGGAGTAATCTGGTGCTGTCCAATTCAAGCCACAGAGTTTGATAAGGCTCTGAACAAAACCTGTGACCATACGTAAAGAGAGACGGAATAAAGATTTGATCATTAAGCAGCATTGAATAGCTGTATCAGAATAGGTCTGATTTCGTCCGTATTTACCATGTTGTTGAGCATACCATTGAGCAGAGGAATCAAACCAAATGGAAATATTACCTCGGTTAATTAAGGTTCGATTATAGGATAGCCAATTACTTGTACGATAGATTTTTGGAGCAGGCTTATTCATTTTGAAATGATATTACGGAATAAGCGCCCAAGGCTAGTTTTGTGCAACAAAGCCATATAAAACTAAAGATAATCTATTTCACTCTCAATCCAATCTGAAATTAATAATTTATCATTACTGTTAATTTTATCAATATATGCATTAATAATATCAACATCAATTTTTCCCATTGAATATTTATTTCTTATCTTACTTATAACTAGACTAAGTTCCTTATAACTTGGATTACCAAACTCCTCAGCATAAAATTTATTTTTTTCATCAAAATAAGCAACTAATGCTTTAGCTTTAACAATATCATTATGATCAAGTGTACTATTAAGTAAAAGATTAGCAAAAATCAAAAATACATCTAAGTCAGCAACATCCCCCAAATAGCTAGATGTATTCAGAAAAACATGCTCTACAACTAAACTTGAAAACTTAAAATCATCAATTTCATTATTAATAGAATTTTTCTTTACGACATTATTATCCATCAAATATTCAGAATAATAATAATATGCTGCATTTATATTATGCCCTATTGCCATTTTAATAAAATTATTAAGCCTAAAATTCAACTGATTACTTGATAAGTTTATAATTTTCTTTACAGCATTAAAATTATTTAGATCTGATTTTGCATATTTATAAAATTCTAATGCTGCATATGGATGACCAACTTCAGCTAAGCGATAAAAAACTTTTATTGCTTCATCCTTTTTTTTATCATCTCCATCATAAAAACTTATTAGTGCTAAAATATATTGTGCATTTATTTCATTAGATTGTTTACTTTTATTTTCAAGCATTAACAAATTTTGTTTAATTTCATCAGTTAAATCTGCACCCAAAAAACCTATAGAAAGCTTCTTAGCATCAAGGTACGAAAGTCTATTTTCAGCATTTAACATATGATTAGAACTCTTTTTTTCATCATTAACATCATTTGTGAAATCAGAACCTGACACATCACATGCAGTTAATAGTATTATTAAAATACCTAAAGTTATTTTTCTTAAAACCATAAAACCAACCTGATAAAAAATCAATTTTCACAAACTTAAAGTATTTTAAGTTTGTGACTAGCTCGAATTTCATTTACATCCCTAATACCATTTAAACCACATTTACTATTCGCACTATTTCCATACTTTCTGGAATAAATAGATAAGATTCGTCCAGGTCGTACAGTAATACTCCTCTAACTTGGGGTAATTACCCAGTTCCACCATTACCACTTCCTGAAGTTGGTTCAATTCTTGCTGAATTAAATATTCTCATATGTCCTCCTATCATAGGTGCAGGTTTTTTATCTGTATGGGTCTTTAAATACCTACCATAAACACGAACATCAGGTAATCCCGAATAGTACCACCCTAAAGATGTTGGAGCATATACAGTTCCCATACCAGGTTGCTGAGAAATCAATTCTGCAATTGGATTTGTACCATTACCTGTATTACAAGATACAAGAACTAAAGTTTGACCATTTTTATATCCAGCTGCCTTTAGCCTATTTATGAAGATTTTTAAACTTTTTGGATCTCTTTTAGATACTATTGCAGTTCCATTAGTCCCAGTCATTAAAGATGGATTACCATGTGTAAATACATAGAAATATTGTGTAGGTAAATACTTTCCATTAATCATTTTTTCAATTGTAGTATGGAAACTTGTCTCTGTTGCACCAAATAGGTCTAGATATTTGTATGTTCCATTTCCTGTATTAGGAGCCATCACAAGAAGCTTTTTACTATCAATAATTCTAGAACCAGCTGGAATTACAGGAAGAGAATCAACCTTATATCCATTATTTTTCATAGCTTCCACTTCAGCTTTTAAAGTAGGGTTATTCGCATACAGTGCATTTAATGCATTAGCTTCTGTATCTAAATTATTCGCTATTACTGCTTTGCCTTTATCCGCAGCTTGAGGCCTATCAATAATAACTGGCAATTTCCCCTTTAAACTTGAATCATATTTACGATTATCAATTGGTAAAACTTCTAGCACCATTTGATTATTAGGAATATCAACTTCTCCCGATGAATTAGAAATACCTTCTATTTCTATGCCTTTTTCAGAATCTATTAATCTATATTTTCTATCTGCTAAAATACGATCAGTCAAATTATCAACCAGTAAGTATTTTATTGGTTCTGGCTCAACTTTGTAACTCAATGGTAGATTTGGTAATTTCAAACTCACTATATTAGGACCCACAAACTTATGCTGCCCCGCTTTCACTTCAAACTTTGCCGCAGTTGCTGGAAATATTCCTGCACTGGTAATTTTAAGTTGAGAGCCCCCCGCAGTAAGGATAATTTCCTTAGGACTTTTTATATCAATATTTTCTTCCGTAGAAATAATTTGAATACCTTTTCGTGCAATCAAGTCTGCCCCATCACCTTGAGCTTGGATTTCAACTTTGCCTTTGCCTGCGTACGCACGTAATCCTTCTTGTGCCGCAAATAGACTGATCTTGCTTTGTGCATGGGCAATTAATGATTTTTGACTGCTGAGGTTGATGCTCTCGCCTGCACTTTGGCTGATCTGCCCATCCGCTGAAAGATGAATATCTTCCTGACTACTCACAGCAATTGAGTTCGGTGCAGATAAAATCATTAAGGCTTGTTTAAAGGCATCAGCTTTTTCTTTACTGCCTTTTTCGATTTGTCCAAGGAAGTTTTTCAGATTATCCAAGACTTCAAGTGGGTCAGTTTGTTGATTTTTCGCCACTTCACTTAAGGCTTTGCTGCTGTTTAAGTTGGCTTCGATTTGTTCTTTTGCCGCTTGTGCATCAAGCTGCATTGCCGCTGCTTGTTGTTGTGGGTGTGTACTGACAAGTAGCCCTTGTCCTGCACGCACTGCGCCCCATTGATCCGTTCTTAGTTCAAAGCCTTCGCCTCGTCCTTCACTTTCTGCAGTTTCTTTCGGATGACTGAGGTTACCGAGGTTGAGCTGAGTTGCACCATGGGTGCTTTGTAATTGTGTCGAGATTTGTCCAGTCGTGTCATCAAAGCGTAGTTGTCCATAGCCTTCACCTTGGACTTCCTTACTTTTTATTCCAGCCAGTTTTTTGGTGTCTGGCAGTTTACCTTTACTATCAAATTGCGTCGGACTGCGCTGTGCTTCATGTATCCGTCCCACCACAAATGGTCGGTCGATATTACCGTCAAAGAAATCTATCACCACGATTTCATTAATACGCGGTAAGAAGCGTGCGCCATAGCCTTCACCTGCCCATGGAGTCAGTACATCTACCCATGCAGAATCCGTATCATTGTCATTGCTGCCTGCACCGCCATCATGGCTGTGGTCATCACCACGGGTAAATAAGAAGCGAACTTTAATTCGTCCCCATTCATCGACATGGATTTCTTCACCACTTGGCCCAACCACTTTGGCGCGTTGCGGATGGGTACTTGGACGGTGTTCGAGTGGGTTATATGCAGGAACCGTAGGAATATTACGTCGTTGCAGAATTAAGTTATTGGCTTGCCGTTCTGCCTGTTCATGGATCGGTTTAATTTTCCACTGACTTTGTTCAATCAGTTGATTGACTTGTTCAGCGAGGTCTTTGGGTAAGTTATTTTGGTTATAGAATTTCTTTTCGGTAATTAGAAACTCTTTATCTGCGCCAGTGTGTTGATCAATTTCTGTGTGTTCATTCAGTTCAAACCAATAGCCAACTTGAACATCACGCACGGTCGATTGTGCAGCGAATTGCTTGGACTGTAATTCGTTATAGCGTGTTAAGTTCTGATTCAGTTTTTCAATTTGGCTGTTGGATGCTTTAGTCGCTTGATCCTCACCTTTTAAGTCTTGCATCCATGCTGGGCTGACATGCCATGCTTGTTCAAGACTTAAACTGGCATTGTCATGGCTTTGACTATGCTGATGTTTGCTTTGGACTGAACCAGCACCTTCTTCTTGACTAAGCCCATCAGCTTGCCAGCGTTGCACATGCACCGCAGTCGGTTGAATACTCCGTTCACTGATCAAGCTGGTAATGCTGTCTTGTTTTTCTGTGGCACTAGAGCGATGAAAGCGGATACTACGACGGCTGAGTGCTTGATATTGGCTATTGTCATCGATCAGGCGAAGTTTTTGTTTTTCAATTGGGGCTGAGGAATGTGGCACTTTCAGCTGCGCTTCATCAATTAACCAGTTGATACCTTCACTGCGCCATAGCCGCGTTAAAAAATCATAGTCTGTTTCATTCGACTGCATAATGAATGGTCGAACATCATAGTTCTCACTTAAACCGCTTAGATCAAGCGTTAGACTTGCTGCAAAAAGCGGGCTTTTGCTTTGCCATTCTTTAAACAGAGTCTCACTGACATCACGCACCGATTTGTTCATAAACACACGGCTGTTGCGGCGTTTATGCCATAGCGACGTTGCATCTTCTAAAGTAAGTTTATATAGCGTGAGTGAACCGTCACTCTGCCCTTGGGTGGCTTCAGTAATAATACCCGTGGTACGAAAGAGTTCGCCTTGATCGGTCACTTGATCAACTGCGACTTGTGCGCCAATAAATTGTTTTAATGGAATAAGGGCATTGGTGGATAGGCAAATCAAAGTCGCTTGCACGCCTTGATTCAATACATGCTCCCCATCAATACGTTGAATAAAAATCTCTGCGTCCAAAGCAGGATTGGAAAATTGAACATGAATAGCGCGTTTTTGGGCAGATAGGCCAAATTGTTCTAATACAGCAAGTATATTGCTTAACATAATTAAAATTCTAAATTGTAATAATACGAAATAATTAGATCATTATTTGGTGGTGTTTTAAAAAGTATGCTGACATTAAATGAAGCCATTATTGATGTAAAAGAAGGTTAAGTCGAAGGCTTTAAAATGGTTTTCAAGCTTTTTGGAGAAATTACAACTTCTTCTAAAACCAC